>JBDTKQ010000139.1:0-17200 GCA_039935235.1 Caulobacteraceae bacterium | reverse complement strand
AACACATGAATGACGCCACCTCGCGCTGGGAGGTGACCGACCACCTCGATAGCGACGAAGCCATCGCCGCCTATCGCGACGCGGTTTTCGAGGATGGCGAGTCGGCGCTGATCAAGGCCGCCATCGGCGATGTCGCCAGGGCGCGGGGGATGAGCGAGATCGCCCGCCAGGTCGGAATCACGCGCGCTGGGCTCTACAAGGCGCTGGCCGACCGCGGCAATCCATCCTTCGCCACGGTCGCGGCGGTCATCAAAGCACTCGGCGTTCGTCTCTCCGTCTCGGCGGCCTGACAGCCGGCCGCCTGGCCAACGCGCGGCGCCGGCGGCTCTACCCCTCCGGCTTGAACAGCGGGGTCGAGGAAAGGATCTGCTTTTCCGCGTCGGTCATCTCCACCGGGATGTCGGCGAAGAGGGGAGTGCTTAGGTAGCGCTCGCCGGTGTCGGGCAACATGCACAGGATGACCGACCCGTCCGCCGCCTCGGCCGCCACCTTGAGCGCCCCGGCGAAGGTCGCGCCCGATGAGATGCCGACGAAGATGCCCTCCTTCAGGGCCAGCTCCTGGCTGTAGCGGATGGCGTCGGCTCCGGTGATCGACAGCACCTGATCGATGTAGTTCATGTCGACGGCGTCGCCGGTCAGCTTGGGAATGAAGTCCGGGGTCCAGCCCTGCACCGGATGCGGCTTCCAGGCCGGGTGGCCCTTGGCGGCCGAGCCGTCGACCTTGCGCTCCTGTTCGACGCCGCTGGAAAGCAACGCCGCGTCGGCCGGTTCGCAGACGATGATCCTGGTTTCTGGCCGCTCCTTGTCCAGCACCCGGGCGACGCCCTTGAGCGTGCCGCCGGTGCCATAGCCGGTCACCCAATAGTCCAGCCGCTCGCCGGCGAAATCCTCGACGATCTCGCGGGCGGTGGTGCGTGAGTGCATGTCGGCGTTGGCCTCGTTCTCGAACTGGCGGGTCTGGAACCAGCCGTGGGCGGCGGCCAGTTCATTGGCTTTCTCCACCGTGCCCAGCGCCCGCCCCGCGGCGGGGGTGAGCACCACCTTCGCGCCCAGAAACCGCATCAACTTGCGCCGCTCGATGCTGAAACTCTCGGCCAGGGTGACCACGAGCGGGTAGCCCTTCTGGGCGCACACCATCGCCAGACCGATGCCGGTGTTCCCGCTGGTCGCCTCGACCACGGTTTGCCCGGGCTTCAGCGCGCCGGACGCCTCGGCCGCCTCGATCACCCCCAGAGCCAGACGGTCCTTCACCGAGCCCAGAGGATTGAACGCCTCATCCTTGACCCACAGCGCGACGCCCGGCGGGGCGAGCTTGTTGATCCTGATCACGGGCGTGCGGCCCACGGTCTCCAGAATGTTGTGGTATTTGGCCATGGGTTCCTCGCTGAGCGTTCGACGAAGCCCGAATGTATGATCGCCGCGGCGCCACCGCGAGGCCCGGTGGCGAAAGACCCCCTATTTGCTGATCCGCGCGATATCGAACGCGATCACCCCGGGGGCCGCGCGCACACGCGTGGCGACCGCCTCCAGGGAAATGCGCGGTTTCACCTGAAGACTCGCCCGATATTCCATCGCCTCCCCGCCGGGAACGAGGGCATAGCTTATGTCGTACAACAGGGCCTCGCCGCGACCGACGATGTCGCGCAGCCCCTCGTCTCCCGGCGCCGCGTCCGGGCGGAAACGGAAGGTCGCCAGGGCGTAGACCCTCTCGGGGATCGCCGTCTCGACCGCGCGAAACACCACCAGGGTCACGAGAACCGCGGCGGTGACCAGGCATCCGGCGGTGAACAGCCCGGCGCCGAAGAGAAGCCCGATGGCCGCCACGGCCCATACACAGGCCGCGGTGGTCAGTCCCTGAACGCTCACGCCCTCCTTGAAGATAACGCCGGCGCCGAGGAAGCCGACGCCGGTCATCACCCCTTGGGCGAACCGTCCCGGATCAAGACGCGGTCCGCCTCCCGGAAAACTGCCCGCGATCAAGGTGGGTTGGAGGGCGATGGTGATCGTCGCCGCCGCGGCCAGACAAACCAGCGCGTGAGTGCGGAAGCCGGCGGCGCGACCGTTGAAGCTGCGCTCGATGCCCACGAGGCTGCCCGCCGCCCATGCAGCCCCAAGATTGACGGCGGCGCCGACTTCGCCCGCCACATGAAAGCCAGACATCGGGTCTCCCCCAAAGGATGCCGCCGCTTGCCTTCCGGCGGTCAAGATGGTGTTCAGGGTTCCAGAACGGTGGTATTTGTTCTAAGAGTCGGGGTAGTGAATCAAAATCCATAAGGAAACCAGACCATGAAGATTGCACTCTTTGCCGTCTCGGCCCTCGCCGCGACCGCGCTCGTCGCCTCGACCGCGGCCGCGCAGGCCACCATGCAGCCGATCCCCAATCCGACCGGCAGCAGCTCCACGATGCACATGAAGCACCATATGCATCACCATATGCATCACCATCACCACAAGGGTTCGCACCACATGAAGGGTGAACGCATGGAGAAGAAGGGTGAGCGGATGGAGAAGAAGGGCGAGGGCATGGAAAGCAATTCGATGAAGGGCGGCGACATGGCCCCCTCCAGCGCGCCGACCACCCCGCCCCAGTAACCAACAGTCCCCTGAGCTCCGCACCCGGCCGCCGCCACGGCGACCGGGTGCGGGATCGCTCAGCCAGGTCCCCGTCCGACAATCTTGACTCCGATCTCAACCGTTCGCGGAGCGTCGTAACTTGTGACCCCGGTCGCGGTTCGCGCAGTCGGGACCGCGGCGTCGGTCAGATTGTTCGCCGCCAAAAACAGATCGACGCGACCGGTGACCTCCCAATCCAGGCGGACGGACGCCGTGGTCGCCGCGGCCAAACGCCGAAGATTCTGGTCGTCGTCGAACCGCGCGCTTTCGTAACGCAAATCGCCGGTCAGGGTCAGACGGGACGCGAGGCGCCACGCCGCCTCGCCGGTGATCACGAGACCCGGCGTCCCCGCCGGCGCCAGTCCGTTCAGCGCCGGCGCCACGTTCCCCCCTTCGACCCGCGCATGGGTCCAACTCGTCGCCGCCCTCAAGGTGAAACCGGCGCCAAGCGCGGCGGACGCCTCGGCCTCGACTCCCCAGGCGTTCACCGCCTGGACATTGCGCCTTTGGCGAAGCACCCCGCCGGCCGGAATGAATCCGGCCACCGGATCGCGGAGCGGGCCGATGGCCACGGTCACGTTCACGATCGCCTCGTCCAGCCGGTTGTAGAAGCCGGTGACGTCCCAGCCTACGCCCCGAACGGAGCCGCCCGCCCCTGCCTCCGCCCCGTACAGGCGCTCGGGTGAAAGGGACGCGTTGGCCTCGGTGACGTCGTTGCCGACCCGGAACGGGCGAAAGAGTTCGTTCAGTGTTGCCGGACGAAACCCCGAGTAGGCGGCGGCGCGCAGATAGGCGGTAGGGTCGAGATCCCATCGGATCGCCACCCGGCCGCCGGGCTCGACACCGCCGCGCGAGGCCGCTCGCAGGTCGAGGAGGGGCGCGCCGGTCGCCCGCGCCGTTTCGATCCGGTGGCCGTCGAAGGTCGACCAACCGTCGAGCCGTGCGCCCGCGACCAGCAGCACCGGGCCGCGCCGCCGCGTGACCTCGCCGTATAGACCGCCGGTGACGGTCTGGCCCCCGGCGCGGCGATAGTCGTCGAGTCCGGCGGCGGTCGGATGAAAATACTCACGGCTCTCGCCCGCGGCGCCGCGCAGATCGATCCCCACCTCCCATGTGCCGTCGGCGAAGAGCCCGCGCACCGCGCCATCGGCGCCGTAGCCGATGGCGGGCGTGGCGAACTGATCGTTGGCCGGCGCGGTCGAGGCGCGGCCCGAGGCCACGCTCACCGAGGTGTTGGCGAGGTCGGAAACGGTGGCGAACACCTGCGCGCGCCAGCCGGGGCTCCCGGCGCCGGGCGCTCGCGCGGCCCGCAGACTGGCGCTCGCCCCCTGGGCCCGCGAGCCGGCCCCCGCCAGTCCGGCGCCCCGGTCCTCCCGCCAGGCGGCGAGACGCGCGGCGCCCTGGGTCGCGCCGACGTCGATCACGTAGCGCGCGCTTGCCGCCTCGTCGGTGAGGGTCAGCCGGGTGTCGGCCGCGCCGCGTCCCTCGCGCACGGGAATCCAGCCGTCGCTGTGCTCCGCCGCGCCGGCCAGGAAGAGGGTTCCGGACCCCACCGCCTCGGCGACGGTTCCGGCGGCGCGCGCCTCGCCGAGGGTGGCGAGATCGGCATCGACGGTCCAGTCGCCGGCGCGCGGCGTCTTCTCGCTCAGCACCACCGTCCCCGTCAGCGCCCCGGCGCCGTAGGGGCCGCCGCCTGCCCCGCGGATGACCTGGGCCGCGCCGATGATTTCCAGCGGGAGCCCCGTCCAGATCACCCAGCCGCCGAACGGATCGTTCTGCGGGATTTCGTCGAGGGTCACCAAGGCCCGGCTCGCGCCCGACCCGGCGATTCCCCGGATTGAAATACCCTGTACGGTCGGATTGGCGCCCAGACTTGAGGTGCGCCGGAAAAGCGCGACCCCGGGGACCGATCCAAGGACGACATCGAGACGGCCCGCTCGTTCGAGCATCGTGGCGGGAATCGCGACGATGGAAAAGGCGGCGTCCGCCGGGCTCGGCGGCAAGTCCGCGGCCCGCACAACCACCTCGGCGACAGCGGGGACCGGCGGAGGCGTCACCGGCGACCAATCGGTCTTTGAACGGGCCTCACGCCCGAACGACCGTCTTGCCCACCGGCGCGAGAGCGACGATCGCCAGCTTGAAGTTCTGCAGGGCGAAGGGAATGCCGATGATGGTGACGAACTGCGCCGCGCCCACCAGCACGTGCGCCAGGGCGATGTGCCATCCGCCGAGGAGGAACCACAGTATGTTGAGGACCACGCCCAGGGGACCCGTGCCGAGGTCCTCGCGGCCGGTGATGAGGCGACGGTCCTCGATCCGCCGGCCGAACGGAGCGAACGCGAACAGGCCGATGCGGAAAGCCGCCATCGTCCACGGCAGTCCGACGATAGTCAGCGCCAGCAGGCAGCCGCCCAGAAGCCAGAGAAATCCGGTGATGAAACCACCGAAGACGAACCACAGGACGTTCAGAACAAGAGTCACGCCGCCTCCGACAAATTCTTCCCCGCCGGTCGGGCGGGAGGAGCGGACCCTTCAAACCAGGCCAGCAAAGGCTCTACCGCGGGCGCGAGGGAAAGGCTACCGACGGCCCGTCAGCGCTTCTTGCCCAGTTCGGCGGCGAGATCCTTGATCAGGCGGCCCACCTTGCGGTGGGCGGCGGTGAGCTGGTCGCGGCTTACGCCCCAGCGCTTGCACCAGTACTCCACTGCCTGCCGTTCCGACAGATCGAGGCGGTCCTTGTCGATGAAACCGCGCTTGTCCTTGAGCCCCGCCAAATCAGCCGCCGTGGGCGAAGCTGGGGTAGAGCGACATGCCGCCGTCGACGAACAGGGTGGTTCCCACCACATAGTCCGACGCGTCCGAGGCCAGCCACACCGCCGCCCGCGCGATATCCTCCCCCTCGCCGATCCGGCCGTAGGGGATCAGTTTGAGCAGATTGGCCAGCGCTTCTGGCGTGCTCCACGCCGGCGTGTTGATCGCCGTGCGGATGGCCCCGGGGGCGATGGCGTTCACCCGGATTTTCTCGGGCGCGAGTTCCTGAGCCATGCTCTCCATCAGCATCTTCACGCCGCCCTTGGCCGCCGCGTAATTGGCGTGGCCGGCCCACGGGATGATCTGGTGCACCGAACTGGTGAAGATCACCTTGCCCAGCGCCAGGGAGCGTTTCGGATCGGGGCCTTGCCGCCGAAACCGGCGCACCCCTTCCTGGGCGCAGAGAAAAGCCCCGGTGAGATCGACGTCGAGCGCCGCGCGCCAGTCGGCGAGGCTGAGTTCGGTGAACGCTCCGTCCTTTTGCAGGCCGGCATTGGCGACGACAATGTCGGTCCCGCCGAAGTGCTCGGCCGCCATATCGAACAGGTGCTCCACATCCTCCGGCTTCGACACATCGCCGGCGACCGCGACCGCGCGGCCGCCGGCGGTGACGATGGCCTCGGCGGCTGCGCCCGCGGCCACAGCTTCGCCGGCGCCAAAATAGTTGATCAGCACCGCGGCGCCGGCCTCGGCATAGCCATGGGCCACGGCGGCGCCGATGCCCGTTCCGGCGCCGGTCACGATCGCCCGCTGTCCGGCCAATACACGTTCGTTCATGGGTTCGACTCCTCGATATGGGCGATCTCCACCCCGCTATCCCGGCGAGGGGCGTGACCCCTCACCGGCGCTCCGCCGAAACGCGCACCGGCGACGGTCGGTTTCGCCACCTCCGACAAAAGGCCGGACCGCCCGAAGACCACGCCGGCCGCCCCACGCCAAAGTCCGGAGCCGCCGCGCTCACCACCTCAGGAACCGCGGACCCAGAGCAGCGCCCAGCCCGGCGGCGAGAGCGATCCCCAAGCTGTACCAGCACAGGGTGAAGGTCGCCGCGGTTTCCTCGCAGTAGAAGCCATAGATCACGGCGGCAACCCCGCCGGCGAAGAGGCCGGCCGCACCTCCGGCGAGCGCCAGACGGGTGGGCGCCGCGCGTCTCATCGCGAGAACCGCTGCGAGCAGGATCGGGATCGACAGGGCAAAAATGCGCCACGGGCACTGAGTCCAACTGTCGCCGAGCCAAAGGGACGGCACGTGGCCGGGTTCGGCGGCGCTCAACTCAATCACCGCACGGACGGCCAATGCCGATATCGCCGCGAGAATCAGCCATGGCGCCCATCCGGCCCGCCCGCCCGGCCGGGCGAGGCGCGCGGCGAGCGCCCAGCCGGACAGCGCCAGCGCCGCCCCATAACCTGCCTTCATCCAGAAGGATCCCGCCCGCGCGGCGTCGCCCAGGGGTCGAAGTCCCAACCAAGCGAGCAGCATCGCCACGGCCACCGCCGCGCCGCCGACGGACGCCGCGAGGATCCAACGCCCGGGCTTGAATCTCGCCGGCGGCGACGGGGCGATCGAGAGGCGATCGATCAGTTCAGCGGTCTTCATCGGCGACCTTCGCGATCAGGCGTCGCATCGCCCGGTGGACACCGACCTTGGCGGCGGTCACCGAAACGCCACCGCGCTCCGCCGCCTCCTCCATGGAAAGACCGGTCAGCTTCACATCGCGCAACAGCGCGGCCTGACGTTCCGGCAATGAAGTCAGAAGCGCGCCCACGTCCCGCCGCACGGCGCCCTCCTCGGGGTTGTCCTCGGCGAAGAGGTCCCCGGCATCGTCGAGGAGTACGCTCCGCCGCGTCCCCACGCGCCGCCAGTGGTCGAGGAGCTTGTATCTGGCGATCGCGAACGCCCAGGGACTGAAGGCCAGCGAAGCATCCCAAGTCTCGCGTTTGAGGTGGATCGCCAGCAAGGTTTCCTGCACCAGATCTTCCACGTCGGCGGCGGACGGGCCGAGGCGCCGGCCGAAATATCCCCGCAGATAGCCGCTCAATACCGCGAGCAGACGCGCGTAGGCCGGGCGATCGCCGCCCAACCCCTGGATCATCAGCGCTTTGAGACGAGCTTCCACGCACCGTGATCCATCATTCGCGGCCAAGGCTATAAGGGTTACACCGCTTCACGCCGTCGGTAACTTCGCGCCGTCGGTAACCAAAAGCGGTGGAGAGTCGAATATCAAGGCAAGGCGCGGTTTTTGGCGCCCACCATGACGCAACCGAAGGTCCCCAACCATGCCATCTTCCTCCCATTCCTCCGCCGGTCGCCTGGCGACGTGGCTTGGCCTCGGCGCGGGAGCGGCGGGCGTGGTGCTCATCGCCCTGCCGATGCTGGGCGGCGCCCTTCCCGCCCAAGCCGCGCCCGCGCGTCTTCCCGCTCCGGCGCTCGACCTGCCCGCGGCCTCGACGGGCGAACAGACCGCCGTCCTTTCCGGCGGCTGTTTCTGGGGCGTGCAAGGGGTCTTCGAACATGTGAGGGGCGTGACCCGGGTCGTCGCCGGCTACGCGGGCGGAAAGGGCGCGACCGCCAACTACGAACTGGTCAGCACCGGAACCACCGGCCATGCCGAATCGGTGCGGATCACCTTCGATCCGAAACAGATTTCCTATGGCGAAATCCTGAGGATCTATTTTGCCGTGGCCACCGATCCCACCCAGGTGAACCGCCAGTTTCCCGACCAGGGGCCGCAATACCGCTCGGAAATCTTCTATATAAACGCGGGCCAGAAATCGGTGGCCCGGGCCTATATCGCCCAGTTGACGGCGGCCAGGGCGTTCCACGCCCCGATCGCCACGCGCGTCGATCCGTTCAGCGGGTTCTTCCCGGCGGAGGCCTACCACCAGGACTATCTCGTCCACCATCCGGACGCCGTCTACATCGCCACCTACGACATGCCCAAGGTGGCCGCCTTGCGGAGCCTCTTTCCGCGAGACTACCGGGCCAGCCCGGTCACGACGACCTGACCGGCGGTCCGGGACCCGTCCTCGCCGCGGCACGGGGCCTCGATCTGGATGAGGTCCGCGAAGGACGGCACGGCGGCGTCGGCCCGGATCGCGGTCCATTGTCCAGTGCTTACGGACCCAAGTACGCCGGATCGAAGGCGGCGATCTTTTCCAGCGCGGCCACGTCGCGGATCACCACCAGGCCCTTGCGGCTCTCGATCGCCCCGCCGGCGCGGAGCCGCTGGAGGACGCGGTTGACGTGCACGCTGGTCAGTCCAACGGCGTCGGCGAGTTCCTGTTGGGTGAGCGGCGCCTCGATCGAACCGTCGAGCGGGGCGAGCCCGGCGGTCCGCGCCCGATGGGCGATCTCACTGAGCAGGTGGGCGATCCGTTCGTGCGCCCGCCGCTGTCCCAGATTGACCAGCCACGCGCGGGTGATCCCGTGATCGATCCGGGCCGCGCTCCACAAGGCCTCGCCGATGCGCCTGTGACGTCCGATCAGGGACAAAAAATCGATCGAGGGGATGAGCGCGATCGTCACGGCGGTGAGCGCGCGGACCCCGTGATCCGCCCGGCCAAAGACCGCTCCATCGGCATCGCACAATTCGCCCGGCATGACGAAGGCGAGCACCTGCCGCCTCGCGCCCGGAGCGGACTTGTGCCGCACCGCCCAGCCCTCGAGCAGAAGCCTCGCATCGGCGGGCCGCTCGCCCTCGGTGACGATCGGCTGACCGGCGACGAGGCGCTCGATCATATGAGGAAGATCGGTTAGGTCGCCGCGCTCCGCCTCGCTCAAGGGGGCAAAGCGCGCGAGCCGGACCGCCAACGGCGCCAGTCCCCCGCATCGCGAAGCCTGGCGTTCAATGCCGGCGGGACGGGCCATCGGAATGACGGCTCCGGCGTGGCGGTCGCGGAACGAGATCTCGGGCATGACCCTGCACCTGACAATTGTTCCCGCCCCTTTGGTCACGGCGTTTACGGGCGGCGCGCCCGAGCGGATCATCGATCGTCGATTTGTCGGAACGAGCTTCGCCGCCGGTTGTTTCCGACAGTGGCCCTCCCGCCGGAGCGGTCGACGCGGGGGCCTTCGAATGACGACCACGATGGATCAGCCAGCCGCCGCTCTCGCCGGGCGCGTGGTCGCGGTGCTCAACACCGGCAGCGGAACCTGCGACGCCAATTCCGAAGGGCAAACCAAGGCAATCTTCGCCGAAGCCGGCCTCGCCAATGCACGCGTGGTATGCGCCACGGCGGCTGAAATCGATTCGGCTCTCGACCAAACCGTGGGCGCCGCGGACGTTCTGGTGGTTCTGGGCGGGGACGGGACCATCCGCTCGGCGGGCGCGAAATGCGCCGGGCGCGAGGTCTTCCTGATCCCCCTCCCCGGCGGGACGATGAACATGTTGCCCAAGGCGCTCTACGGCGACAGGCCATGGGCCGTGGCGCTCGCCGATACCCTCGCCCGGCCCGCGGTCCACCCGGTGAGCGGCGGCAAGGCCAACGACAGCATGTTCTTCGTGGCGGCCTTGCTCGGCGCCCCCACCCTGTGGGCCGACGCCCGCGAGGCGGTGCGCGGCGGCCATCTGGTGGAAGCGGCGAAGCGGTCGGTCACCGCCGCCCGCCGCAGCCTCTCAGAACCTCTCGATTATCGTTTCGACGAGGCGCTGGAGGGTTCGGCCGAGGCGGTGGCCGTGGTCTGCCCGCTTATCTCCAGGGTGATGGACGAAAACGAGCGCGGACTTGAGGCGGCGGCCGTGGACACGGCAAGCGCCGGAGAAGCCCTGCGCCTGGGATTCCACGCCCTGTTCGACGACTGGCGCGACGATCCGTCGGTTTCCCGGGCCAAGGTCAAGCTCGTTCGGGTCACCGGCCATGGCCGCGTCCCGGTGATCCTCGACGGCGAAAAGGCGAGGATGGGTCGAGAGGTCGTCATCCGCTTCGTCCCCCTCGCCTTCCGCGCCCTGGTCCCCGCCGCCTGAGTCTGGCGGCCCCGCGGGCTTTGTGCTCAAAGTCGGCGATGGCGGGGGCGGCGATTTGACGACTGTGCTGGACAAGGCCCCCGCGAGCGAGACGACGCCCGCGCTCCCGACCTTCCGCTCCCTGATCCCCTCGACGAGCCGGCTACGCGAACTCACCCCCGTTCCCCTGATCGTCGGCATGTTCCTTGGCGTGATCTTCGGCGCCTCATCGCTCTATCTGGTGCTGAAGGTGGGCCTCACGGTCAGCGCCTCGATCCCGGTGGCGGTGATCTCGCTCACCCTTTTTCGACTCGCCTCGAAGATGGGATTTCGCCAGGTCACCATCCTCGAGCACAACATCGTCCAGACCGCCGGCTCGGCCGGGGAATCCATCGCCTTCGGCATCGGCGTGACCATGCCGGCGATCATGATCCTCGGATTCGATCTCGAGATCACCCGCGTCATGCTGGTGGCGATCCTCGGCGGCCTCCTCGGCATATTGATGATGATCCCGCTGCGCCGGGCGCTCATCGTGCAGCAGCACGGCGTATTGAAATACCCCGAGGGGACCGCGTGCGCCGAAGTGCTCAAGGCGGGGGCGACGTCGCAGGAGCGCTCGCTCGCCCGCGAGGGTCCTGAAAGCGAAGAGGATCGACAGGCCGCGCGCTCGGGCGCCGGGGCGATCTTCGCCGGCTTCAGCGCCGGGGTGATCTACAAGCTGGCCATGGAAGCGTTCAAACTGTGGAAGGACATCCCACAGAAGGTGTTCGCCGCGCCGCTGGCGGGAGGGTCGATCGCCGCGGAGATTTCGCCGGAATTGCTCGGCGTCGGCTACATCATCGGCCCGAAGATCGCCACCACAATGGCCGCCGGCGGGGTGCTCGCCTATCTCGTGCTGATCCCCGCGATCCAGTTCTTCGGCGCCGGAGCGGGGGTCGTGTCGCCCGGGACGATGCCGATCTCGAAGATGGAGCCGGACGATATTCGGGGCGCCTATGTCCTCTATATCGGCGCCGGTGCGGTCGCCACCGGCGGGATTATCAGCCTGTTCCGCTCGCTGCCGATGATCTGGCGAGGGATCGCCGGCGGCGTCACCGACTGGCGTGCGCGGCGATCGAGCGCCGTCGGGCGGGAGGCGACACCGCGCACCGACACCGATCTTTCCCCGCGTTTCGTGGCCCTGGGCCTCGTGGGCCTCGTCGCCGCGATCATGATCGCCCGCTCGCTGCACATGAATTTTCTGGGGGCCCTGCTCATCGTCAGCTTCGGGTTCCTGTTCGTTACCGTCTCCTCGCGGCTGACCGGCGAGATCGGCTCCTCCTCCAACCCGATATCCGGAATGACGGTGGCGACCCTGCTGCTCACCTGCCTGGTCTTCCTCGCCCTCGGCTGGACCGGACCTACCTACTATGTCACCGCCCTGTCGGTGGGCGGCATCGTCTGCGTCGCCGCGTCGAACGGCGGCACGACGTCGCAGGACCTGAAGACCGGCTTCCTGATCGGGGCCACGCCGCGCTCCCAGCAGATCGCCATATTGTGCGGCGCACTGGCCTCGGCGGTGGTCCTGGGACCCATTCTTCTGGCCCTGAACGACGCTTCCACTGTCTATGTGCCGCTCATTCCCAAAGCCGGCGTCGCCGCCGCTTCGGACGTCGCGCCGCCGGCGTGGCGAGTCCCCGCCGCCGTTCTGGCAACCTTGCCGACGGAGAGGATCAAGGGTCCGCAGGCCGCCACGGATCACGCCGCCTACCGGGTTTGGCAGAAGAGCGACACGACGGGCGGTCCCGCCGGACGGTATCTGGTGAATGCGGCGGGCGTTCCCGCCTGGCTCGTCGATCCCGGGATTAACGGCGTCCACCGCCTGCGTCCCGACGGCACGAGCGTCAACAAGTTCGCCGCCCCCAAGGCGACGCTGATGAGCTATATCATCAAGGGCATCCTCAATCAGGAACTCCCGTGGACCCTGGTAATTCTCGGCGGGATGGTCGCCATCGTCCTGGAAATGTGCGGCGTCGCCTCCCTGGCCTTCGCCGTGGGCCTCTATCTTCCCCTCTCATCCTCCAGCCCGGTGTTTATCGGCGGCGCCGTGCGGTGGGCCGTCGACCGGCATCTGAGACACAGGTTCCGCGCGCGCAAGCTGACGGACACCGAGCTCGTGGCCGAGGGCGACAAGAGCCCGGGCGTTCTGGTGGCCTCCGGCTACATTGCCGGGGGGGCGATCGCCGGCATCGGCATCGCCTTCATGGCCGGCGCCCTCACCGGCTTCAATCAGACGGTCACCGACCTGATGACGGCGCGCAACCCGTTCTTCGCCGGACCTTATTCCGACGCTCTCGCGCTCCTGCCTTTCGGGGGGCTGATCGCCGGCCTCTATCTTTCGGGCCGGATCGCCAAGGGTCCCGAAACGAGCGCCTCGACCGTCCGTCGATGAACGGGGCCGCGACCCTGGCGAGGACGATCGCCGACGCCCGCCGGGTCGCGGTGTTCACCGGCGCCGGCATCTCCACCGAAAGCGGTGTGCCCGATTTCCGCAGCCCCGGCGGGGTCTGGAGTCGGATGAAGCCGATCTGGTTTCGGGATTTCGTCGCCGACGAGGGCCGGCGGCGGGAGGCGTGGTCGCGGGCTTTCTCCGGCGCGGCGGGATGGACCGGAGCGGCCCCCAACGCGGGCCATTTCGCGGTCGCCCGCCTGGTCGCCGATGGCAAGGCGCGGGCGGTGATCACCCAGAATGTCGACAATCTGCATCAGGATTCGGGGGTCCCGCCGGGGGCGGTGATCGAGCTGCACGGCAACGCCAGCTACGCGGCCTGCCTGGCCTGTGGGCTTCGCCACGAGCTTGAGAGCCTGCGAACGCCCTACCTTGAACGCGGCGTGATTCCGGCCTGTCGCGCGTGCGGCAGCCTGGTCAAGACCGCCACCATCTCCTTTGGCCAACCGATGCCGCCCGGTCCCATGGCTCGCGCCGAGGCGGCCGCCCTCGACTGTGATTTGTTCCTGGTACTCGGCTCGTCCCTCGTGGTCTATCCGGCCGCCGGATTTCCGCTCCTCGCCAAGCGGAACGGAGCGAAACTGGCGATCGTCAACCGCGAACCGACCGATCAGGACGCTTTCGCCGATCTCGTGGTTCACGGCGAGATCGGTCCGGTGATGGCGGCCGCGGCAGGGCCATGAGGTGGAGCGCCGCCGACCCATGAAGGGTCTCCCCGCGGTCCAAATCGTCGGCCGATCGGGCTAACCGTAGTCTTGGGGGCCATCGGGTCCATAACGATACCATCGAAGGGAACCGGCATGATCCTTGTGGTCGCCATCATTCTTATCGCCAGCTTGTTGGTGGCCGCGGCCGGGGGCGCGCGCCTCGGCGTCAGGGTCATGACGCGCTCGAAACCGGACGCCGACGGCGCAGGGCGCCTGCTGGCCGGGGCAACCGGTCTTCTGGCGTTGCTCATCGGATTCACCTTCGCCATGTCGGCGGAGCGGTTCGAGACACGGCGTGCTTTGGTGGTCGCCGAGGCCAACGCCCTTTCCACGACCTATTTGCGCGACGGACTGCTCCCCGCGCCGTTCGCCGGGCGCCTGCAAGATCTCGTGAGCCGCTATGGCGAGGCCCGGCTTGCCTTCTTCGGCGCCCGACGCCATTCCGAGCGCCTGCTGAAGGTCGCCCGGCGAACCGGCGAGCTACAGGACGAGGTCTGGGCGCAGACCGCGGAGGCGTTGAAGGCGCCTCAAGCCGGGCCCTTCGCCACCTCGGTCCTCGTCACGACCAACGAGATGTTCGATCTGGCGGCAACGCGCTACGCGGCCCAGGTGGCCCCCGTCCCCGCTGCGATCCTCTGGCTGCTCGCGTTGACCGCCGTCGGAACGGCGGTCCTTCTGGGCTACACCCTGATGCTGGGAGGCAACCGGCATCGCCTGGCGAACGCCGCCCTCCTCGTCATCGTCGGGGCGGCGATTACCCTGATCGTCGATCTGGACACGCCGACCATCGGCGCGATCGTCGTGCCACAGCAGCCGATGGTCGATGAGATCGCCGACATGAAGGCCCACGAAGCGCGTCGCGTCTTGGTCACCCGGCCGGCGCCCGCCGCCGCCGCAGCGCCGGCCACGCCAGGTTGAGCGCCAGGCCGCCCACGACGAGAGCCGCGGCGGCGAGTTTCCATGCCGGCAAAGGCTCGGCGAGGAAAGCCGCCGAGGCGGCCATGCCAAAAACCGGAACGAGCAAGGCCGCCGGCGTGATCGTGGCCGCCGGATGTCTGGCGAGCAGCCAGCCCCACACCGCATAGCCGAACAGGGTGTTGCCCACCGACTGCCACAGAACCGCGCCCCACGTCGCCGGCGCGGCGCCCATGATCGACCGCGCGATCAGGGGCGCCCCTTCGAACACGAGACTGAGGACCAGAAGCGGCGGGATCGAGAACAGGCTGGCCCACACCACATAGCCCAGCATGTCCGCCCCGGGGGTGCGCTTGGCGACCATGTTGCCGCCCGCCCATCCCATGGCCGCCAGCACGGTCAGGACGAGACCGGTCGGGGTCGTGGCGGCTCCGGCATGGAGCGCGATCAGGCCGATTCCCGCGGCGGCGAGGCCGAGGGCGGCGAGCTGAAACGCCGCGATCCGCTCGCGATTGAGCCGCATCGACAGGCCGATGGTGAAAGCCACCTGGATCTGAATCACCAGCGACGCCAAACCCGGCGAGATGTGGCCGTTCATCGCGATGTAGAGAAGACCGAATTGGCCGGCTCCGATCAGGACTCCGTAGGCCGCCAGATCCCGCCACGCAACCGTGGGCCGGCGGATGAACAGGGCCGCCGGCAGAAACGCGAAGGTGAACCGCAAGGTGGCGAGAAGGAGCGGCGGCACTTGGCCGAGGGCTAGTTTGATCACCACGAAGTTGGACCCCCACACCGCGACCACCGCGAGGATCAAGAGGGCGTGACGCCAAGGGAGCTCGTTCCTTTTCCCGTCGGGAGAAGGAGGGGTCCGACCGCGAAGCGGTTGGAAGAATAGGGGGCTATCGGCCAGCCGCGAAGCTCCTCACCCTCCTGTTGCGCCGCAACGGACCCCTCCCTCTCGCGTTGGGAGAGGTGTGCGTGTTTTCGCCAACAGCGCCGCCCGGCCACGGCGCAAATCCCGGCCATCGCGCGCTCCGGGATAGGGCGCGTCGCCTTTCAGTCCCCGCCACAACGCCAGATTGAACGCCGGGGTGTCGAGCCGATCCTCACCGGAGAAATCCTGTCCGGCCATGGCTGTCGCCCAATAGCCGCTGGATCGGACCGGACAGGCCGCCTCCGCCTCCGCCTCGTGCGATGGCGGCAGTGGCAGCGCCGTCGTTCGCAGGACCGCCGGCGTCACAGCGGCGAAAGCCCAGTCGGCGCGGCTCGTGTCGAAGACATCCGCCATCGGTTCGGCCAGAGCATCGTTCAATCCCATGGGCCCGAAACCCAGCACCGCCTCCATTGTCGCCACCAGATCGACGGTGGCGTAGCGGTGGGAGACCACGGCGCCGCGTTTCACGTAGGGACCGGCGATCAGCGCCATCGAACGGTGGGCGTCCACATGATCGGGTCCGTCCTGCGCGTCGTCCTCGACCACGAAGATGAGGGTGTCGCGGGCGAACCGGCTCTTCGCGACGGTCTCCACCAACAGGCCAAGGGCATAGTCGTTGTCCGCCAGTTCGGTTTCCACCGTGTCGACCCTGTCGATCGCGTCGTCGAAGTCGCCGGTGTGGTCGTGGGCAAGGCGCACCATCATCAGATTTGGCGCCCGCCCCGCGGCTTCGAAGCCGTGGAACTCGCGCGCCCATTCGCGAAACCGCCAGAAATCCGGAAAACCCTGGTCGAAGCCGCGAAAGTACGGATCGCTGATCCCCATCAAGGAAGCCCGGGCGGGAACGAAGACCGTACGTCCGGCCCGATACGGATCGCGCTCGCGGGGTGTGCGAAACGCCTTGGCGTCCTTCTCATAGAGCGCCAGATCGCCGTAGAATCCCCAGTTGCGCACGGTCAGCCCCGCCTTCATCGCGGCGTCCCAGAGGTTCCCCGTGCCCGAGGCGCCTCCCGGTCCGTCCGGCGCGGCCACGTCCACCGCGCCTGGCAATTCATCCTCGTCGCGGGGTCCCGTCGGATTGGCCGCCAGCCGCTCGGCCGTGGTCGCCAAGCCCACGTTGACGTTGCGGTTGTCGCCTTCCTGATCGTATTGCAGACCCCTCTGGGCATAGTTCACCGGCGCCTCGCGCTCGGTAAAGTCGTTGGTCCGCGCGGCGACCGTCCAGTTCCACCCGGTGTTGCTGCTCTCACCGCTGTCGAAAAAGGCGTCCAGATCGACGAACCCGCGGGCGAGCGCGTGCTGATTGGGCGTGAGCCGCCGTCCAAACACCGCCAGCTTGGGGTCGCCGTTTCCGACCTCGAGATCGCCGAGGATCTGATCGTAGGTGCGATTTTCCTTCACCACATAGATCACGTGGTGGATGTGGGTGCGGAGGAAGGCCATCTTCGCCGCGTCCGCCGTGGTCGGCGCGCGGCACCAATGATCGTTGATCGCGACCCGCGCGGTGAGCCGGGCCAATTCCGCCGGCGCCGGGGTGGGGAGGGTGAGGAATCCCGCCTTCTCGTTCTGCCAGACATATTGATTGGTCGCCCGGCAGACCGCGTCCGCGTCCCTGGCGGTGCTCAGAGTGTTCCGGCAGCCGCCGGGATTGGGGCCGGCATTGCTCTTGCCGTTGACCACGAAGATCCGTTCGGCCGCGCGGTCCGTGGCCACCGCGGTGGGATACCAACCGGTAGGGATCAGGCCGGTCACCCGCGAGCGCCGTTCCGCCGGATCGAGGGCAACGACCG
>JBDTKQ010000138.1:0-7239 GCA_039935235.1 Caulobacteraceae bacterium | reverse complement strand
CCCGGCCGGGCGGAGATCGAGGACGTCCACGGCGCCCTTCGCGCCACCCTCGTCGCCCGGTTCGGGGCGCGCCACGGGACCCAGCCGATTCTTTACGGGGGGTCGGTCAAGGCCGCGAACGCCCGCGAAATCCTCGAACTGCCCGAGGTGGGCGGGGCTCTGGTCGGCGGCGCCTCGCTCAAGGCCACCGAGTTCGCCGCCATCGTCGCCGCGTGCTGAGGGAGCCGGCGCGACCATCTGGCGCCCTGGGGCGGGGGATGCTAAACGGCGGCCCCTCCGCCATATCCCGCACCACCCGCGCGGATTCGAAAGCCGTCAATCCATGCTGCTCGGCCTGCTGCTGACCCTGAACATTCTGGTGTGTCTCGCTCTGATCGGAGTGGTTTTGCTTCAGCGCTCCGAGGGCGGCGCGCTGGGGACCGGAAGCCCGACCGGCCTGATCACCACCCGGGGGGCCGGCGATCTTCTGACCCGCACGACGTGGGTGTTGTTCGCCCTGTTTCTCGGCCTCAGTCTGGCCCTCACCCTGATCGGCGGGCGCGAACGCTCGTCGCAGGCGATCCTCAACCGGCTGAAGCTCCAGTCGGTCAATCCCGACGCGCTCGCGGGTCGCGCACCGCCGGCGGGCGCTTCGGGTCAGGCCACCCCGCCGCCGGTTCAGGCGCCGGCCGGCTCGCCGGCCCGCGGCCTCTCGGCGCCGACACCGACGGTCGCGCCGTCCCCGGCCGGAACCGCCGCGCCTCGCGCCGCGCCGGTGGCCGGATCGCCGCTGCCCACGGTCGCCTTGGCGCCGATGACCGGCCCCCCGGCGAAATCGGCGCCCCGCGCGCCCTGAGCCTCTTTCAGCGAGCCGTCTGATTCGCCGCCCATCGCGCGCGAATCGGTGCTAGTCTGGACTCCCATGGCCCGGTACATTTTCATCACCGGGGGCGTGGTCTCCTCATTGGGAAAAGGTCTCGCCTCCGCCGCCCTCGGCGCGTTGTTGCAGGCTCGCGGCTACAAGGTTCGGCTGCGCAAGCTCGACCCCTATCTCAACGTCGATCCCGGAACCATGAGTCCCTATCAGCACGGCGAGGTGTTCGTCACCGACGACGGGGCGGAGACCGATCTCGATCTTGGACACTACGAGCGCTTCACCGGCGTCTCCGCCACCCGGGCGGACAACATCACCACCGGCCAGATCTACAAGACCATCCTCGAGAAGGAGCGCCGCGGCGACTATCTCGGCGCGACCGTGCAGGTGATCCCCCACGTCACCGACGAGATCAAACGATTCGTCCTCGCGGACCCCGGCGAGGGAGTGGATTTTGTCCTCGTCGAGATCGGCGGCACGGTGGGCGATATCGAGGGGCTTCCGTTTTTCGAGGCCATCCGCCAGCTCGGCCAGGACCTGCCGCGCGGAGATACCTGTTTCGTCCACCTGACGCTCTTGCCGTTCATCAAGACCGCCGGCGAGATGAAGACCAAGCCGACGCAGCATTCGGTCAAGGAACTGCGATCCATCGGCATCCAGCCGGATGTGCTCCTCTGCCGTTGCGAGCAACCGATTCCGCCCGAGGAGCAGCGCAAGATCGGGTTGTTCTGCAACGTGCGGCCCTCGGCGGTGATTCAGGCCATGGACGCGCCCAACATCTACGCCGTCCCGCTCGACTACCATCGCCAGGGCCTCGACGCCGAGGTGCTCGACGTCTTCGGCATCAAAGGCGCACCGGCTCCGGACCTTTCCCGATGGTCGGAGATTTCCGAGCGGATGGTGCATCCCGACGGTGAGGTGACCATCGCCATCGTCGGCAAGTACACCGTGCTCAAGGACGCCTATAAATCGATGATCGAGGGCCTCATCCACGGCGGTATCTCCAACCGGGTGCGGGTCAATTTCGACTGGGTCGAGAGCGAGGCCTTCGAAGGAGAGGACGGCGCCGCCGCCACGCGGCTGGAGGGGGTTCACGGCATCCTTGTTCCCGGCGGCTTCGGCGAGCGTGGCTCGGAGGGAAAGATCCGCGCCGCCCAGTTCGCCCGCGAGCGGTCGGTGCCCTATTTCGGGGTCTGTTTCGGAATGCAGATGGCGGTGATCGAGGCGGTGCGAAATGTCGCCGGCGTCGCCGCCGCCTCCTCGAGCGAGTTCGGCCCCACACCCGAGCCGGTGGTCGGTCTGATGACCGAATGGACGCGCGACAACGCTCGCGAGGTGCGCGGCGAGGACGACGATTTGGGCGGGACAATGCGCCTGGGCGCCTATGAGGCCAGGCTCACCCCCGGCTCGAAAATCGCCGAGATCTACGGCGGCGCGGCGATCAGCGAGCGCCACCGCCATCGCTACGAGGTGAATATCGGCTATCGCGCCGCCTTCGAGGGCGCCGGCCTGAAGATGACCGGCGTGTCGCCCGACGGCCTTCTTCCCGAAGTGGTCGAGCGCGAGGACCACCCGTGGTTCATCGGTGTCCAGTTTCACCCCGAACTGAAGAGCCGCCCTTTCGCCCCTCATCCCCTCTACGCCAGCTTCATCGCCGCCGCCGTGGAGCAGAGCCGGCTGGTTTAGGGACCGCCATGACCCCCGACGCCCTGCGGTCGTTCGTCCTCTCGATGCCGGAGGCGATCGAGCAGGACCACCACGGCTCGCCCTCCTTTCGCGTGAGGGGCAAGATCTTCTGCACGGTGAAGCCGGACGGATCGCGCCTCATGGTCAAGCTCGCCGGGGAGGATCAGCACAATTTCGTTGAGGCTCATCCCGGGACGATCACGCCCGTTCCCGGCTACTGGGGAAAAAAGGGATCGACCTTGGTGAACATGAGCGAGGCGCCGGTCGGCCTGATCGAGCCACTGCTGGAACTGGCGTGGCGAACCGCCGCCCCGAAAGCCCTCCTCCGACGCTCTTGAACGCATGGCCTTCCTGGGGCATAGACCCGCGCTCATGTCGGCGGCCGCGAGGCTTGGCCGCCGCCTCCCGTTTCCAGCGACAAAAGACACCTCATGGCCGTTCCCAAACGCAAAGTATCCCCCTCGCGGCGCAACATGCGCCGCTCGCACCATGCCTTGGCGCCCAACAGCTATATCGAGGACAAGGACACCGGCGAGCTTCGCCGACCGCATCACGTCGATCTAAAGACCGGCATGTACAACGGTCGGCAGATTCTCACGCCGAAAGAAGACTGACGGACTCTTACGCCTGCGAGCGGCCACGCGCCTGAATGGCCACGCGGCGCTGTTCGACCATCGCCGGCGTCACCCCGCGATTGTGGACGGTGGACAGGGCGTGTTCGCGGGCGAGGCCTTCGCCGAGGGTCATGGCGTAACCCTCGTCGATGATCCGCTTGTAGGTTTGCAGGGTCGCGCCCGGAATCGAGGCCATGTCCGCCGCCAGCGCCATGACCGCGGCCATCAGATTTTCGGGCGCGACAACGCGGTTGACCAGTCCCCAATCGCGGGCGGTCTGAGCGTCCAGAAAATTGCCGGTCAGGGACAACTCCTTGGCCCGATAGATGCCGATGGTCCGCGGCAGGCGCTGCGACAGGCCCCATCCCGGCATGATCCCGACCCGCGCGTGGGTATCGGCGAAGCGGGCTGCGGTGGAGGCGATCAGCACATCGCACGCAAGCGCCAGTTCGAAACCGCCGGTGATCGCCACCCCGTTGATCGCCCCGATGACTGGCTTGGGGCATTGGCGGATGGCGAGGACCGGGTTCTCCGCGGCGCCGGTGGCGTTCGCGGCGCCCATGCCCAGGGGGTCGGCGCCCAGTTCCTTCAGGTCGAGTCCGGCGGTGAAGGCGCGTCCCGCCCCCGTGAGGACGATGACCCGGACCTCCGCGTCGGCCGAGAGGGCGACGACCGCCTCGTGCAAGGCGCCCCGCAGCGCCCGCGAAAGGGCGTTCATCGCCTCGGGGCGGTTGAGTGTCAGAACCGCGACCCCGTCGGCCTTGTCGATCAGCAGCATGTTGGTTCCCTCTCGCCGCGCTCTCGGCTAAGCCTCCCGGCCGAACAAGTGAAGGGGCGAACATGACCGAGATCGTCGACATCCTCGCCCGCGAGATTCTCGACAGCCGCGGAAATCCCACGGTGGAGGTCGAGGTGACCCTCGAGGACGGCGCTTTTGGGCGGGCGGCGGTTCCCTCGGGAGCTTCCACCGGGACCCACGAGGCGGCCGAGCGACGCGACGGCGACCCGGCCCGCTATGGCGGCAAGGGGGTTCTGGATGCGGTCGGCGCGGTCAACGGCGATATCTTCGACGCCCTTTCGGGGGCCGAGGCGGAGGATCAGCGGCGGCTCGATTCGATATTGATCAGACTCGACGGCACGGCCGACAAGAGTCGCCTCGGGGCCAACGCCATCCTCGGTGTGAGCCTGGCGGTGGCGCGGGCGGCGGCGGTATCGGCCGGCCTTCCCTTGTACAAATACGTCGGCGGCGTCGGCGCCCGCGTTCTTCCCGTGCCGATGATGAACATCGTCAACGGCGGAGCGCACGCCGACAATCCCATCGACATCCAGGAGTTCATGATCCTGCCCACCGGGGCCGACACCTTCGCCGAGGCCCTGCGCATGGGGGCGGAGATATTCCACGCCCTCAAACAGGCGCTGAAGGATGGCGGCCACAACACCAATGTCGGCGACGAGGGCGGCTTCGCGCCCAATCTCGCCGGCGCCGAGGCGGCTCTCGCGTTCATCGTCTCGGCGGGCAAGAGCGCTGGCTACCGGGCGGGGGAGGATTTCCACCTCGGCCTCGACGTCGCCGCCACCGAGTTCTTCAAGGCCGGCCGCTACCATCTGGAAGGGGAGGGCAAGACCCTCGACGGAGCGGGGCTCGTTGGCTACCTCGCCGACCTCGTGGCGCGCTTCCCGATCGCTTCGATCGAGGACGGCTGCGCCGAGGACGATCTCAAGGGATGGGCGCACCTCACCCGCGAACTCGGCGGCAAGGTCCAGCTCGTCGGGGACGATCTCTTCGTCACCAACCCGGCGCGGATCGCCATGGGGATCGAGAAGGGCCTGGCCAACGCCGTGCTGATCAAGGTCAACCAGATCGGCACACTGTCGGAGACGCTGGACGCGATCGACCTTTCGCACCGCGCGGCCTACTCCACGGTGATGAGCCATCGCTCGGGCGATACCGAGGATACCACGATCGCCGACCTCGCGGTCGCCGCCAATTGCGGGCAGATCAAGACCGGTTCGCTCGCCCGCTCGGAGCGGTTGGCGAAATACAACCAGCTCCTGCGGATCGAAGAACAGCTCGGCGACCAGGCGGTCTATGCCGGGCGCGCGGCGATCAAGCGGCTCTGATCGGCGCCGGCCGAATCGCGTTAGCGGCTCGTTAGCATCCGCTTGTCATCCTCAAGGCCGCTTCCCCGGATAACGCCCGTGTTCTCGCGCCTCCAGACCTACATTCCCACCGCCGCCCTGGCGTTCCTCATCTTCTACTTTGGGTTTCACGCCCTGACCGGAGATCGCGGTTTGCTGCTGGCGCGGCAGCGCCGCGCCATGCTGGCGGAGAAGCTGGGAGAGTTGCGAGGTCTGCGAGCCGAACGGGCGGCGCTGGAATCGCGGGCGAAATTCCTGCGTGACGACAGCCTTTCGGCCGACCTGCTGGAGGAAAGAGCCCATGTGCTGCTAGGCTTCGCCGATCCCAGAGACTATGTGATCCGGGTGACTCCGGCTCGCGGCTGATCTCTCGGCCGTTCCGGACGCAAAACGTTCGGGGAGATGCGCATGGCGCGCCAAGGCGCCTCGAAAACCAGCGGCGCCAGAACCGCCGGGGCGAAAGTAGGCGCCGCAGCCCCCTCAGCCGACGCCCTGCGGGGATTCTACCGCGACATGCTGCTCATCCGCCGGTTCGAGGAGCGGGCGGGGCAGCTCTACGGCATGGGCCTAATCGGCGGCTTTTGCCATCTCTACATCGGTCAGGAAGCGATCGCCGTGGGCATGCAGTCGGTCAAGCGCGAGGCCGATCAGGTGATCACCGGCTATCGCCAGCACGGCCATATGCTGGCTGCCGGCATGGATCCCCGGTCGGTGCTCGCCGAGCTCACCGGCCGCGCGGCCGGCGCCTCCGGCGGCAAGGGCGGCTCGATGCACATGTTCTCGGTCGACGCGGGGTTCTACGGCGGCCACGGCATCGTGGGGGCCCAGGTGAGCCTCGGGACCGGCCTCGCCCTGGCCAACCGCTATCGAGGCGACCAGGCGGTGGCCTTCGTCTATTTCGGAGACGGCGCGGCCAATCAGGGGCAGGTCTATGAGAGTTTCAATATGGCCGAGCTGTGGAGCCTGCCCGCGGTCTACGTGATCGAGAACAACCAGTATGCCATGGGAACCAGCCTCGCCCGCTCGTCCTCGGAAACCCGTCTCTACAAGCGTGGCGCCAGTTTCAACATTCCCGGCGTCGAGGTCGACGGCATGGACGTAATCGCCGTTCGCGAGGCGGGGCTGATGGCGGCCGAACATGCCCGCTCGGGCAACGGTCCGTTCATTCTGGAGATGAAGACCTATCGTTACCGCGGCCACTCGATGAGCGATCCCGGGAAATACCGCACCCGCGACGAGATCGACGCCATGCGCAAGTCGCGCGATCCCATCGACCAGCTGCGCGAGCGCCTCGAAGCCGACGGCCTGATGGACGAGGCGGCGCTCAAGGCGGTCGACGCCGAGGTCAAAGCCATAGTCGCCGACGCCGCGGAGTTCGCCCGCACCGCGCCCGAACCGGAGCCCGCCGAGCTCTACACCGACGTCTATCTCGAGCCCGCATCGTGACCGACGTCCTGATGCCGGCCCTCTCCCCGACGATGGAGGAGGGGACGCTCGCCAAATGGCTCGTCAAGGCGGGCGACACGGTGCGCTCGGGCGATATCATCGCCGAGATCGAAACCGACAAGGCGACCATGGAGGTGGAGGCGGTGGACGAGGGCGTGATCGACGCGCTCCTCGTCGACGAGGGAACCGAGGGGGTCAAGGTCAACGCCCCCATCGCCCGCATGAGGGAGGACAAGGAAGCCGCCGCGACCGAATCGCCGACCCCGCCGCCAACGCGACAGGTGGCCGTGCAACCGGCGCCCGGTCCGCCGGAGGCGTCGGCGACAGTCCCGCCGGCGGCGCGCGCGCCACCGGCCGATCCCGATCTTCCGGTCGGAACCACCTTCACCCGCACCACGGTGCGCGATGCCCTTCGCAACGCCATGGCCGAGGAAATGCGCCGCGACGAGCGGGTGTTCCTGATGGGGGAGGAGGTCGCCCAGTACCAGGGCGCCTACAAGG
>JBDTKQ010000137.1:0-12457 GCA_039935235.1 Caulobacteraceae bacterium | reverse complement strand
CCGGCCGACCGACGGATTCCGGTCCCCCGGATCGTTGTAAGAGGCATGAGGTCCATCTCGTGAAGCGCCGTCGCTCCGCCCATGCGCCAGGTCGCCGCCATCGCCTTCGACGCCAAGGGGCGGCGCGTCGCGGCGGCGACCTACGGCGGTCTGGCGTTGTGGTATGCGCGGATCGCCGAACAGAAGCCGGTGATGCTGCGATGGGCCGGTTCGCACATCGGCCTTGCCTTCAGCCCGGACGGCCGCTTCGCGGTCTCCTCGATGCAGGAGGCGGCGCTGCACGGCTGGCGCCTGTCGGATGGCGGCGACATGAGCATGGGTGGTTATCCCTCCAAGGTCGCCAGCCTCGCGTTCGTCGGCGGCGGCGCGTGGTTGGCGACCTCGGGCGCGTCCGGTGTTGTCCTGTGGCCGTTCGCCGGATCGGCCGGACCCATGGGCAAACAGGCGATGGAAGTCGGCGCGGTGGAGGACGATCTTGTCACGCGCGTCGCCGGGACGACGACCGGAACCCGCCTCGCCGCCGGGACGCGCGCGGGGCGGGTGTGGATGCTCGACGTGAAATCCGAACGGATCGATGTGCTGCGCCGAGACGGAACGGCGCCGATTTCCGCCCTGGCGATGCTTGGAGAGTCACGCGTCGCCTGGGGTGACGAGGTGGGCGCGGCCGGTGTGGTGACTCTGTCCTGAGTCAGTTCCCCGCCGCCTCGAGCAGGCTCTCGGCGTCGGCGGCGGTGATCGGGGCCGCGCGCTTGGCGCGGATCACGCCGGCGGCGTCGATGGCGTAGGTTTCGGGGACCCCGGTGACGCCGAACTCTATCCCGGCCGACCCCGCGGGATCGATCAACACCTGGCGGTACGGGTCGCCGTGGCGGACGAGGAAGTCGCGCGCCGCCGCCGGCGAATCCTTGTAGGCGACGCCGACGATTCTGACCCCCTCGGCCTTCAGCGCCATCAGCGCCGGAGCCTCGACGGCGCACGGCGCGCACCACGAGGCGTAGAAATTGACCAGCGCCGGCCCCCTTGCCGCGTCCCGAAGGCGGATCGGGCCGCGCCCGTCGAGGGGGGCGAGCGTCAGATCGGGCGCCGGTCGCCCGATCATCGCGGTGGGCACGACGGTGGGGTTTCGCCGCAGCGACCAGCCGGCGAAGAGTGCGACGAGCGCCAGCACCACAGCCACCGGGGCGAGGACGACAAGGCGCCTCATCGGCCGCTCACGGCGCGCGGTCTTTCTCCAGTCGCCGCGCCTCCCGCCGCCAGCGTCGCGCGCGGGCGAGAGTGTCGGCGATCATCCACGCGAAGCCGGCCGCGCTCACGCCATAGGCCGGCCAGACGAACAGGGCGTAGCGACCGGCCTCCAGCGCGTGCCCCGCCACTCTAGAGGGCCGCCGCGAGAGCCAGGCCGGCGGCGCGGCGGCGCCATACCTCCGCCCGGGTGCGGATCATCCACAGGGCTCCGAAGGCGGCGCAGTAGCCCGCGCCGGTGAGCAGCAGCGGCACTAGGTAGACCGGCGCGAGGAGGGGTCCGCCGGCCCGAAGGATGGATTCGCCCTGATGCAGGGTGTTCCACCAATCCACTGAGAACTTGATTATCGGCAGGTTGATGAGGCCGACGAGGGCGAGGATCGCACCGGCTCGCCCCGCCTTGGCCTCGTCGTCGATGCTGGCCCGAAGCGCCATGTAACCGACGAACAGCAGGAACAGGACCAGCACCGATGTCAGCCGGGCATCCCACACCCACCACGCCCCCCACATGGGCCGACCCCACAGGGATCCGGTGATCAGCGCCAGGAGGGTGAAGGTCGCGCCCAGAGGGGCGGCGGCCTTGGCGGCGCTGTCGGCGAGGCCGTGGCGGAAGACCAGAAAGAAGAAGCTCGCCGCGCCCATGGCTCCGTAGGCGAGCATCGCCGTCCACGCCGCCGGCACATGGACGAACATGATTTTGACCGTCTCGCCCTGCTGATAGTCCGGTGGGGCGGCGAGGCCCAGGGCGAGGCCGCCGCCGATAAGTCCCGCCGCTGCCAGCCCGAGCGTCGGCGCGGCCACCCGCGAAAACCCCATGAACCGGTGCGGATTGGCCAAGGCGGCGATCATGGGAGGGGCTTAGGACGCGGGAGGCGGGGCCGCAAGAACCGCGGCGTCCCGGCCGGCGGTGTCTTGCGCCAGGGACATGACCACGAACGACGTTCCGGCCTGAACTTCGTGGAGCATCCTCGAAAACCGCGGGTTCGCCTCGCTCGCGCCGATCACCCGATCCAGTCTCCATCTCCGTTAGTGTTCAACACCAATATGGCGGCCGTCGGGGTTTCGCGAACTCACGAGAGCGCGTTGCGGCACGCCGCCGCCATGGCGAGAGGGGCAAGGTCGACGGCCGCGAGAGTCCAGGCGCCGAGAAAGGCGAGCGGGGTGGTCCACGGCGCGCCGCCGGCGGCCGCCTCGATCGCGGCGCCGCCGAAGATCACCGGCGGCGCGAGGAGCGGAAGGACGATGAGGGCGATCAGAAGCCCCCCGCGCCGCGCGGCCACGGCGAGGGCGGCGCCGGTCCCCCCCACGAGGGCGAAGGCGAGGCTCCCGAGCGCCGCGACGGCGAGGATCGGCGGCGCGGCCCCCGACGGGGCGCCCAGGGAAATCGCCGCGAGAGGCGCGGCGAGGGCCAGCGGAACGCCTCCGACCAACCACTGGGCGACGCACTTGACCGCGGCCACCGCCTCGAGAGGCAGGGGCCCCATGGCGAGCAGATCGAGGGCCCCGTCGTCGAAATCCCGGGCGAACAGGCTCTCCAGCGACAGGAGGCTGGCCAGGGCGAGCGCGACCCAGCTCACGCCGCCGGCCACCGCCGCCAGCCGAGCCGAGGACGGCCCAAGAGCGAGCGGCAGCATGGCGGTGACCGCCGCGTAAAACCCCAGCGTGAGCAGAGGACCCCCGCCGCGTCCCCAAGCCAGATCCATCTCCCGGGCGAAGAGGGCGCGCAGGGCGTTCACGCGCCCAGCTCGACGTCGCGGGCCGGGATCGCCAGCCGATCGTGGATCGCCGCCAGGATCAGGCCACCGCCGGCGAGATGGTCGGTCATGGCGCTGGCGACGAGGGCGCGGCCGGCGTGATCGAGCGGGGCGAGCGGCTCGTCGAGCAGCCACAGGGCGCGCGGGGCGGCGATCAGCCGGCACAGGGCGAGGCGGCGTCTCTGGCCGGCGGAAAGCTTGCGCACCTCCAGATCGAGAGCGCGTTCGATGCCGAGGCGGCGGGCGGCGTCGAGGGCGGTCGCGCTGTCGCCATCCGCCCACCGCGTCTGAAACAGGAGCTCCGCACGCGCCGTTCGCCCCGCCTTGAGTGCGTCCTGATGGCCGATCAGGTGGCAGCCGCCGCGCCGCGCCGCGTCGGCGTCGAGGGGTCCGGCCGGACCGGTGAAGGCGATGGTTCCCGCCGTCGGGCGGATGAAGCCGGCGAGCGCGCGCAACAGGCTGGTCTTGCCCACGCCGTTGGCCCCGGTCAGCGCCACCGCCTCACCCGCCTCCACGGCCAGGTTCAGGGCGCGAAACAGCAGCCGGTCGCCGCGATGGACGGCGAGGGCGTCGATGACGAGGCGGTCGATCACGCGCGTACCCGGCGGCCCCTCGCATGGACGCGCCGGGCGGGCGGGGCTAAGAGGAGCGCGGCCGCACGGGGACGACGCCGCGCGGGGCGGACGCTGTGTGTCCGCTCCGATCCGCGCGCGATCCTCCGAACCGATTTTCGGACGGCCTCGAACAGGAAAAGGATCCCCCCATCATGACGTCCATCGACAGCATGAACACACGCCGCGACCTCGTCGTCGGCGACAGGACCTATGCCTACTACAGCCTCGCCGCGGCGGAAGCCGCCGGCCTTTCCGGGATCTCGCGCCTGCCGGTCTCCATGAAGGTGCTGCTGGAAAACCTGCTGCGCAACGAGGATGGCGCCTCGGTGGCCAAAGACGACCTTGAGGCGCTTGCCGCATGGGTGGAAAACAAGGGCTCGGTCCAGCACGAGATCAGCTTCCGGCCGGCGCGTGTTCTGATGCAGGATTTCACCGGTGTGCCGGCGGTGGTCGATCTGGCGGCCATGCGCGACGCCCTCGCCGCGCTCGGTGGCGACCCGGACAAGATCAACCCTCTCGCCCCGGTGGATCTGGTTATCGATCACTCGGTGATGGTCGATCATTTCGGGACGCCCGCCAGTTTCGCCGAGAACGTCGCCCGGGAATACGAGCGCAATATCGAACGCTACCGGTTTTTGCGCTGGGGCTCCTCGGCGTTCAACAACTTCCGCGTGGTGCCGCCCGGCACGGGCATCTGTCACCAGGTCAATCTCGAGAATCTCGCCCAGACGGTGTGGACCGGCGAGGCGGCGGGCGAGACGCTCGCCTATCCAGATACGGTGGTCGGCACCGACAGCCACACCACCATGGTCAACGGCCTCTCGGTGCTCGGCTGGGGCGTGGGCGGGATCGAGGCGGAGGCGGCCATGCTCGGCCAGCCGATCCCGATGCTGATTCCCGAGGTCATGGGTTTTCGCATGACCGGGGTCCTTCCCGAGGGCGCCACGGCCACCGATCTGGTCCTCACCGTCACCCAGATGCTGCGCAAGAAGGGCGTGGTCGGCAAGTTCGTCGAGTATTTCGGTCCCGGCCTCGCCGGCCTCACCGTCGAGGATCAAGCGACGATCGCCAACATGGCTCCCGAATACGGCGCCACCTGCGGCTTCTTTCCGGTAACCCGCGCGACCATCGACTACCTCGCCGCCACCGGCCGCGCGCCCGAGCGGGTCGCCCTCGTCGAAGCCTATGCCAGGGCGCAAGGGATGTGGGTCGAGCCGGGCATGGAAGAGCCGCTGTTCTCCGACGTCCTCGAGCTGGATCTGGGCACGGTGCTTCCCTCCCTCGCCGGTCCCAAGCGGCCGCAAGACAAGGTGCTTTTGTCGGACTCCGCCGCCAGTTTCCGCGCGGCCCTCGCCGGCGAGTTCGGCAAGGACCCGGCGACATCCGCCGAACGCACCGCCGTTCAGGGCCAGAGCCATGGCCTCGGCGACGGCGATGTGGTGATCGCCGCCATCACCTCGTGCACCAACACCTCCAACCCCAGCGTCCTGATCGCCGCCGGCCTGCTGGCCAAGAACGCGGTGGCCAAGGGCCTGACGGTGAAGCCGTGGGTGAAGACCTCGCTCGCCCCCGGATCGCAGGTGGTCACCGACTATCTGACCAAGGCCGGCCTGACCAAGTCTCTCGACGCCCTCGGTTTCAACCTCGTGGGTTATGGCTGCACGACCTGCATCGGCAACTCCGGTCCGCTCGCCGAGCCCATCTCCCAGGCGGTCGCGGACGGCGACCTCGTGGCCGTCTCGGTGCTTTCCGGCAACCGCAATTTCGAGGGCCGGGTCAATCCGGACGTGAGGGCCAACTATCTGGCGTCCCCGCCGCTGGTGGTCGCCTATGCCCTGGCCGGAACGATGCTGACCGACCTGGCGACCGAGCCGCTCGGCAAGGGCAAGGCGGGCAAGGATGTTTTCCTCGCGGATATCTGGCCGACCAACAAACAGATCGCCGACGTGCAGCGCAAGGTGGTGGGCGCCGGCATGTTCGCGGCCCGCTACAAGGACGTGTTCAAGGGCGACGGAAATTGGCAGGCGATCGAGGTCGCAGGCGGCCGGACCTATGCCTGGGAAATGGGGTCCACCTATGTGCAGAACCCGCCCTATTTCGAGGGCCTGACCATGACCCCCGAGCCGATCGCCGATATCGTCGAGGCGCGGATCCTCGGCATCTTCGGCGATTCGATCACCACCGATCACATCAGCCCGGCGGGCAATATCGGCAAAGCCTCGCCGGCCGGAGACTATCTGTCGCGACATCAGGTGAGCCAGAGCGAATTCAACTCCTACGGCGCCCGCCGCGGCAATCATGAGGTGATGATGCGCGGGACGTTCGCCAATATCCGCATCCGCAACAAGATCGTTCCGGGGATCGAGGGCGGCGTCACGCGGCATTTTCCATCGGGCGATGAGATGTCGATCTACGACGCCGCCATGCGCTACAAGTCCGAGGGCCGGCCGATGGTCGTTTTCGCCGGCAAGGAATACGGCACCGGCTCCTCACGCGACTGGGCCGCGAAGGGCACGAAGCTTCTGGGCGTGCGCGCGGTGATCGCCGAGACTTTCGAGCGTATCCATCGCTCGAACCTCGTGGGCATGGGCGTTCTGCCGCTGCAGTTCCTCAGCGAGGGCTGGCAGCGGCTCGGCCTCTCCGGCGAGGAGATCGTCACCATCCGCGATCTCGACGACCTCCATCCGCGCCGCCAGCTCATGGTCGAACTCTATCGCCCGAGCGATGGGAAGATCGCCCGCTTCCCGGTGCGCGTGCGCATCGATACCCCCACCGAACTCGCCTATTTCAAGAACGGCGGGGTGCTCAACTACGTGCTTCGAAACCTGGCGCGCGAGGCGGCTTAGGGCTCCTTTCGCGGTCCTACCCCGGCCCCTGATCGCGGTGGTGGCCGCGGTGATCGCCCCCACGCATTTCGTGGCCGCGATAGGGGTGGAAGCCCTGGGTGGCTTCCCGCCGGAAATGGCGGCCATCGTCGCGGCGCCATTGGCGGTCTCCGTGACTGCGGTAATAGAAGAAGCCGTCGTTGCCGAGGTAGCCGTTGTTGATCGATCCGTAGTAACCGTCGTAGAACCCGGTATAGCCGACGACGCCCACCGGGCCGGGGCCATAGTCGTTGAAACCGTAGCCCGAGCCCCCGGCGCAGGCCGTTAGCAGCGCTGCCGACGCGGTCACGGCGATGAGGGTCGTCTTCATCGGTTTGTCTCCCGGGTTTGACAAGCCGAACGCTCCGGCGGTTCGGGTTGTTCCGGGCCATGGTCAAGCCGGCTGGGCTCGGCGATAAGACGCCCGCGCGTCGGACGGGCGCGCAGCGAAGGGCGACCGATGGCGGCTTGGGTGCTTGGGGTGATCGGCGGCTCGGGGGTCTATGACATCGAGGGGCTGGAGGAGGCCCGCTGGCAGCGGGTCGAGAGCGCTTTCGGCGAGCCGTCCGACCAGGTGCTCACCGGTCGTCTTGGGGCGGTGAAGCTGGTCTTCCTTCCGCGGCACGGACGAGGCCACACCCTTCCGCCGACCGCCGTGGACGCGCGCGCCAACATCGACGCCCTCAAGCGCGCCGGCTGCACCGATGTCATCTCTCTTTCCGCCGTCGGCTCCCTGCGCGAAGCGCTGGCGCCGGGGGACTTCGTGGTCGTCGACCAGTTCATCGACCGCACCTTCGCCCGCGAAAAGAGCTTTTTCGGCCCCGGCCTCGCCGCCCATGTCTCGATGGCCGACCCGGTGTGTCCGCGCCTGTCGGCGCTGGTGGCGGCGGCGGCGCGGAACGCGGGCGCGCGGGTGGTGGAGGGCGGCTGCTACCTCGCCATGGAGGGCCCACAGTTTTCCACCCGGGCGGAGAGCGCGCTTTACCGCTCGTGGGGGTGCGATGTGATCGGCATGACCAATATGCCCGAAGCCAAGCTCGCGCGCGAAGCGGAGCTCCCTTACGCCTCGGTGGCCATGGTCACCGACTACGACTGCTGGCATGAGGTTTTCGCCCACGTCCAGGTCGCCGACATCCTGGCGGTGCTCAACGCCAACGCCGGCAAGGCGCGCGACCTGGTCCGCCGCCTTGCCGCCGCCCTTCCCCCCGTGCGGGCCGCCTCCCCGATCGATACCTGCCTGGACGGGGCTCTGATCACCGCGCCGGCGGCGCGCGATCCGGCGATGATCGAGCGGCTCTCGGCGGTCGCCGGCAGGGTCCTTGGCCGGAGCGCCGCATGACCCTCGCCGCCGCCATCCGCACCATCCCCGACTATCCCAAGCCGGGGATCATGTTCCGCGACATCACCACCTTGCTCGGCGACGCGGCCGCTTTTCGCCAGGCGGTGGACGCGCTCGTCTTGCCCTTCGCCCGGCTCGGGATCGACAAGGTCGCGGGGATCGAGGCGCGGGGGTTCATCCTCGGCGGCGCGGTCGCCCACCAGCTCGGCGCCGGCTTCGTGCCCCTGCGCAAAGAGGGAAAGCTGCCGCACGAGACCCGCGCCGTGGACTACGCCCTCGAATACGGGACCGATCGCCTCGAGATGCACATCGACGGCGTGCGCGCGGGCGAGCGGGTGCTGCTGATCGACGACCTGATCGCCACCGGAGGCACGGCGCTGGCCGCCATCCAGCTTCTGGTCCAGGCCGAGGCGCGGATCGTCGGGGCGGCCTTCGTCGTCGATCTTCCCGAGCTCGGCGGCGCCGAGCGGTTGCGCGCGGCGGGTGTCGCGGTCACCGCCCTGGTGGCATTCGAAGGCCGTTAGCCTTCCCTTCGCCGTCCCCGGACCCCACACTCCGAGCCATGCGGATCGGCGCGCCATGGCGGTTGTTCCGGCGGATGCAGGACAGCCTCGCCGTCGCCGCGGTCCTGATCTACGCCGGATGCGTACTCAACGCTTGGCGGGTGCTGCCGGGCGGCGAGCCTATGAAGCTTCAAAGGACCCTTCTTTTTCCTGGCCTGTTCCTCGCCCTGTCGCTGGCCGCGCCGCTCCTGATCGCGCCCTTGGGGAGGGGCCTGTCGCGACACCTGTGGGTCAGCTTCCGGACCGGTTTTGGCCAGAGCGTGATCTCGGTGCTGGGCGGCGTGGTGGTTCTGGTGGCCCTCGCCGGCCTGATCCTGTGGCAGACCCACGCGGCGGCCCACGGCGGCCGTTATCCCGGGGGGGCTTTCTCCGGCTACGCGGCGGGCATCGGCCTGCTGATCGCCCAGACCATCCTGGTGCGCAGGCTCGAGCGCGACCCGGCGCTGACCGCGAAGATCGAGGAAGACTGAAGTCTCGTGGATCAGATGTCCCCCCGCCCGCCGCCCTCGCGGGCGAAAAGCGCCAGGGTGCGGAGGCGGGCGAGGCGGCCGGGGTCGGGGGCATAGTCCGCCCGTTCGTCGGCGGCGAAGCCGTGGCCGGCGTCGTAGAGATGGACGGGAAGCTCCGGGTGGGCCTCGCCGATGGCATCGATCATCGTCGGCGGAATGCTCGGGTCGCGGCGGCCAAAATGAAGGATGGTCGGGCATCGCGGGGTCTCGCCGATCAGTTCACCGATGCGCCGGCCGTAGAAGCTGGACACCGCGGCCACCCCCGTGCACCGGCACGCCGCCAGCCAAGCCGCGGTCCCGCCCCAGCAATAGCCGACCACGAACACCGGCGGGACGAGGGCGTCCACCGCCGTCTGGAGATCGCCGGCGACATCATCCCACGGCGTGGCTTCGGAAATTCGCCGTCCCCTGGCCATGCCCGCGCGGTCCGCCGCGACCTCGAAGCCCGGTTCGATCCGGTCGAACAGCGACGGCGCGAGGGTTTCGTAGCCGTCGGCGGCGAAGCCTTCGGCAAGGTGGCGGATCTGGCCGGTGACCCCGAAGATCTCGTGGATCAGAACGAGGCCGCCGCGGCGCGCGTCGGCGGGCGCGGCGCGGAACGCCCCGAAGGCGAAGCCGTCGGTGGCATTGGTCAGGGCGACGCGATCAGCCGCCGAAGAGTTCAAGGGTGCGTTTCCGGGCGAGGTCGGCGGCGGCTGCGTCGTGACGCGCCGGGTCCTCGTTGTTGAAGCCGTGTCCGGCGCCGTCGTAGATATAGACCGGCACGTCGGGGTTGGCCGCCCGAACCGCGGCCTTCACGGCGTCGGCGGGAATGCCCTGGTCGAGGCGGCCGAGGTGGACGATCGTCGGGCACAGCGGTTTCAGTTCGGCGTTGGCCTGCACCAGACTGCCGTAATAGCTGGACGCACCCGAAAGTCCGGGGACCTTGGCCGCCGCCAGCCACGCCAGCGATCCGCCATAGCAATAGCCGACGACGAACACCTTGCCCGCCGGGGCGAGGGCGTCGCGGCAGGCGGCGATATCGGCGAGCGCCTGGTCGAGGGGGGTGGCGCGGGCGTGGCCGATGCCGGCGGCCATGCCCGCCTCGTCGTGGCCGGCGAGAAACCCCGCCTCGCGCCGGTCGTAGAGCGCCGGCGCGATGGCCTCGAAACCGAGAGACGCCCAGCGGTCGACATCGCGGCGGACATGCTCGTCGAGGCCGAAGATTTCCTGGATGACAATGACCCCGCCCTTGCGCCCCGTCGCGGGCGCAGCACGGTAGGCGGCGAAGGCGAAACCATCCGCCGCCGTGCTCCGGATCATGGTCATCTCGCCCATGGCTGTCTCTCCTGGTCAGACGTTGAAGCGAAAGTGCATGACGTCGCCGTCGCGCACGACATAGTCCTTGCCTTCCGAGCGCAGCTTGCCCGCCTCGCGCGCGCCGGCCTCGCCGTTGAGGGCGACATAGTCGTCATAGGCGATGGTCTCGGCGCGGATGAAGCCTTTTTCGAAGTCGGTGTGGATCACCCCGGCGGCTTGCGGCCCCGTGGACCCCACCGGAATGGTCCAGGCCCGCGCCTCCTTCGGCCCTGCGGTGAAATAGGTCTGCAAACCGAGGAGGGCGTAGGCCTCGTGGATCAGCCGATTCAAACCCGGTTCGCAAAGGCCGAGGGTCTCGAGAAAATCCGCCCGCTCGGCGGGGTCGAGCATGGCGATCTCGCTCTCGATCTTGGCCGAGATGGTCACCGCCTTGGCCCCGTCGCGCATCGCCCGCGCGGTCACCGCCGCGGAGAGGGCGTTGCCGCCTCCGGCTGAGTCCTCGTCAACATTGCACACATAGAGGGCGGGCAGGGCGGTGAGGAGCTGGAGCATCGCCCACGCCTTGGCGTCCTCCGCCGCGACATTCGCCGTCCGCGCCGGGCGGCCGGCTTTCAGCTCCTCCAGCGCCATTTTCGCCAGACGCACGTTGGCGAGGCTCTCCTTGTCGCCGCCCTTGGCCCGTTTTTCCAGCGCGGTCATCCGCCGCTCGAGACTCTCGAGATCGGCGATCATCAGTTCGGTTTCGATGATGTCGAGGTCGGCGAGGGGGTCCACCCGGCCCTCGACGTGGGTCACGTCGTCGTCCTCGAAACACCGCGCCACCAGCGCCACGGCGTCGCAGTCGCGGATGTTGGCGAGGAACTGGTTGCCGAGACCCTCGCCGGTGGACGCCCCGCGCACGAGGCCGGCGATATCGACGAAGGTGATCCTCGCCGGAAGAATCTCCTTCGACCCGGCGATCTTCGCCAGAACCGCGAGCCGGGGTTCGGGGAGCGCCACCTCGCCGACATTCGGCTCGATGGTGCAGAACGGATAGTTCGCCGCCTGGGCGGCGGCGGTCTGGGTGACGGCGTTGAACAGGGTCGATTTGCCGACATTGGGCAGGCCGACGATCGCGACTTTCAGGGCCATGGATGCTCGGGAGGTGAGGGGAGGCCGCGCGACCTAGCACGTCGGCGGCCGCTTGGCGAAAGGGAACGAAGACCCCTCACCCTGGGAGAGGAGATGTTGCGTTTCGGCGAGGCGGCGCGGCAAGCTTGCGCCCATGACTCTTGTTCGCGCCGCGCTCGCGTTACTCCTCGCCTCGCTCCTCGCATTGAGCGTCCCCGCCGCCGCGGCGCCCTTACCGCCGGTGGTGTTCGCGGCCGCCTCGCTGAAGAACGCCCTCGACGATGTCGGCAAGGCTTACGCCGCGACCGGAGCGCCCGCCCCGCGGATCTCCTACGCCGCCTCCTCGGCCATCGCCCGCCAGATCGAGCAGGGCGCGCCGGCGGACATCGTCATTTCCGCCGACGCCGACTGGATGGACTACCTCGCGAAAAGGAGCCTCATCGCAAGGTCCAGCCGCCGGACGCTTCTGTCCAACCATCTGGCGCTGATCGCCCCGGCCGACTCGACGGTGAGGCTGCGCATCGCCAGGGGGATGCCGCTGGCCGCGGCGCTCGACGGCGGGCGTCTCGCGGTGGCCGGGCCGGAGGTTCCCGCGGGGCGCTACGCGCGCGCCTCGCTCACCGCGCTTGGGGTGATGCGGGGCGTCAGGGACCGGTTGGCCAGCGCTGAAAACGTCCGCGCCGCCCTCGCTCTCGTCGCCCGGGGAGAGGCCCCCCTCGGCATCGTCTATGACACCGACGCCAAGGTTGAGCCGAAGGTGCGCATCGTCGGCCTCTTCCCCGACGCCGGCCACCCGCCGATCGTCTATCCCGTCGCCCGCGTCGCCGCCTCGCGGAACCCGGCGGCCGCAGCCTTCTACCGGTTCCTGATCGGCCCGCGCGCGGCGGCGATCTTCCGCGGCTACGGGTTCTTGGTTAGCGGTGGCCGGTGATGAGCTATTTCCCCAGAGCCGCGTAGACCGCCTTCTGCCACAGCGGGAGGGCCAGGCGGGCGCCCATCGTGCGATCCTCGGGACCCATGTTGACCACCGCCTCGGGGCCGAGCGGCATGTAGCTCTGGATCAGATAGATCAGGATCATGTCCTCGCTCGGATCCGCCTTCCACCATGTGCCGAAGGCGCCGGGCCAGCCGAAGGAGCCCTCCGATCCGGCGCCCATCCACAG
>JBDTKQ010000136.1:0-22643 GCA_039935235.1 Caulobacteraceae bacterium | reverse complement strand
AGATCGTCGATCTCGACGAGTCCGCGGCCCCACCGCGCGAGGAGCGGCCCCGGCGGGCGGACGGCGATGGCCATGGCCATGGCGCGATCGGATCGAGGGGGGACCGCACCTTTCCCGCGCAACCGCGCGGGGACGACGGCGGCCGACGCGAGGTTCGCCGCGACGGCGCGTGGCACGACGAGGGCCGCCCGGGCGGCGGCGGGCCGCCCGGCCCGCTCGAGCACGCCAAGGTCAAATGGTTCAACCGCGGAAAGGGCTATGGCTTCGTCGTCCGGGAGAGCGGCCCGGGCGATATCTTCGTCCACATCGAGACTCTCCGCCGTGGCGGCCTCGAGGATCTCCAACCGGGGGACGATGTCGAGGTCCGGTTCGCCGAGGGTCCCAAGGGTCTGGTGGTGGCTGAAATTCAGGTCTCCCACGGATAGGATCGGCGATTCCGCCTCCGGCCGTCCTGGCCCAGGATACCATCCGTTGGGAGTGCTCGATTTGACAGGTCGATTTGGCCACGCGCTGCGCCGGTTTCTTCCAACCCTCGCGGTGCTGGCGTTGCTTCCGGTCGCGCCCGCCCACGCCCGCCCCGACGCCCGCGCGGTCGAGCCCCTCGAGATCGTCACGACCACGGGCGCCCATCGTTTCAAGGTGGAGGTGGCGCGCACCGACGCCAGCCGCGAGCGGGGCCTCATGTTCCGCAAGTCCCTCGCCGCCGACCGCGGCATGCTGTTCGATTTTCGCACACCTCGGCCGGTCGCGTTCTGGATGAAGAACACCCTCATTCCGCTGGACATGGTGTTCATCGGCGCCGATGGACGGATCGTCAGGGTCGCCGAGCGGGCAACGCCGCTGTCGGAAACCCCGATCCCCTCGGGAGGGGACGTGCTCGGCGTCCTCGAACTGCGCGGTGGCCGGGCGGCGCAGATCGACGCGCGGCCCGGCGACCGCGTGCGCCAAAGTATGTTCCCGCCTTGAGGGGCGGCATGGCGAGCGCGCCGCCCGAAGGCTTTGTGCTCTCGGGCGGACGCGGCGCGTTCACGACCCACAACGGACCGTTCTGGCATCGACCCGGCGCGCCGGGCGCCGAACAGGCGTTCCACGCCGAGGCCCGTCACTGCAACGGCCTTGGCCTGATCCACGGCGGGATGTTGTCGGCCTTCCTCGACGGCTTGCTGGCGGGGGCGGCGGCGCGCGAAACCGGGGCCACGCCGGTGACCGTCCATCTTTCGGTCGACTTTCTCGACATGGGCCGGGCCGGCGACTGGGTGATCGGCGCCGCGCGTGTCACCCGTGTCACCCGCGAGATCGTGTTCGCCGAGGGGGGCGCGGCGGTCGCCGGCCGCGACCTCGCCCGCGCCACCGGTGTCTTCAAGCTCATGCGACGGCGCTAGGACCGCCGCCTTCCATTGCGAGCCGTCCTTGCCCGTGGCAAGAGAGCGCCCCATCGATTGACCCGCGGGGCGTGGCGCAGCCTGGTAGCGCATCTGCTTTGGGAGCAGAGGGTCGCAGGTTCGAATCCTGCCGCCCCGACCATATTTACCGACCGACCCAAAGAGGGTGAAGCCCATGCTCGCGCGCATTTTCCGCCCCGCCCGAAGCGCCATGCAGTCGGGTCGGGCCAACACGAAACTGTGGACGCTCGAGTTTGCCCCCGCCGCGGCGCGCGACCTCGATCCCCTGATGGGATGGACCGAAACCACCGACACCCGCGGCCAGATCCGCCTGAGCTTCGACACGCGCGAGGAGGCGGTGGAGTTCGCCCGTCGCCACGCCATCGCCTTCGAGATCATACCCGACGCCGAGAGGACCCTGATCATCAAGGCCTATGCGGACAATTTCGCCTTCCACCGCAAACAACCGTGGACACATTGACCCTCGGTCGCCCGACCCCGTAGCTCAACCGGATAGAGCATCCGCCTTCTAAGCGGACGGTTGCAGGTTCGAATCCTGCCGGGGTCGCCAAAAAGGGCAGTGGCGTGGAGCAACCGAACCACGCCTCCCTGACGGTTTTCCGGCACACCCGCGGAGGTTGTGCGGAGGCGGGTCGCGATGGGCCAGACGAATCTGAAGCAGGCGGTTGCCGGGGGCTCATCAGTCCAGGATGGTGAGCCACGGCCAGCGCGATTGATAGCTTCGCGCCTTTTCGCGGAATCGATTTGGATTGGGAGCCAGGGGGTTCATCCGCAGTAACCCGCGGGCCAGGTCCTCAAAACCGTTTGGAGCGTAGATTTGTCCGCTGTGGACCTCGATCCCGACGCAGGTGCAGGAGATCAAAAAGCGGTCGATCCCATCGCGTGCGCACCCAAGTCGCGGGTAGTCGCCGCCGAATCTCTCGGGATACCAAAGGTGGACCCGCGCCTGATTTCTGACCTCCACGGCTATCGACAGGTCGGCGGTTTTGCTTTCGACGAGCCGAATGACCTCGTCTTCGGCCTCCCACGACGGATCGGCATTGTCGAAGTAGAAGACGTCGTAGTCTTTCACACCCCAATCAGCGGCCCGTCCGGAGATGTGATTCCAGATAGGTTGGAAGAGACACCCGGCGGTCAGATAGCAGTCCCTGACTCCCAACGAACGCAATCGAGTCAGGAGCTCTGAAGTGGATGGGTTCGCCCGCGCTCCATCGAGAAACTCCGCTTCGGTCATGATGAGACCTTAGCCAGGGTCCAGCGCGCGTGCATGGTGCGCCTGTCCAGACGATTTCTCCCGACTCTCAGCCGCTGCATTACACGGCAATAAAGCCGCGCGGGGTTCATAGGGGGTGGCCCAGCGCATCCAACCCCGCGCGAAGATCGGCGATCAGGTCGCCCGGCTCCTCGAGGCCGATGTTCAGGCGAACCACCGGCCCGCCGTAGTCGGCCGGGCGGGCGCGGACGGCGAACTGGGGATCGCAGTCCAGCGCCAGACTCTCGAACCCCCCCCATGAAAATCCAAGCCCGAAGAGGGCCAGGGAGTCGAGGAAGGCGTGGACCTCGGCGGTGGGACGCGACTCGAGGACGATCGAGAACACCCCCGCCGCGCCCCCATAGTCCCGTTTCCACAGCGCGTGGTCGGGCGCGCCGGGGAGAGCGGGATAGAGAACCTCGCGCACCTCCGGCTGCTCGCGCAGCCACGTCGCCACCGCCATGGCCCCCGCCTCGTGGCGGGCCATGCGCGTGGGCAGGGTGCGGAGGCCGCGAAGCATGGCCCACGCGTCCTCCGCGGCCACCGCCCAGCCGAAATCCCAGATGCACCTGTCGAGAGCCTCGGCGAGGACGGGATCGCGCACCGATGCGGAGCCCATGAAGGCGTCGGAGTGGCCGCCGACGTATTTCGTCAGGGATTGCACGGAGATGTCGATCCCGTGGTCGAGGGGCCGAAACAGGAGGGACGCGGCCCAGGTGTTGTCGATCAGGGTGAGGACCCCGCGCGCGCGCGCCAGCCTGGCCACGCCCGGCGCGTCCTGCATTTCGAAGGTGAGGGAAGCGGGGGATTCCAGGACCAACAGGCGCGTCGCCGGCCCGGCCATGGCCAGAACGGCCTCGGGCGAGGCGCGTGGCGGAAAATAGCGCACCGCGATCCCGAAGCGGCGCAGCACCCGTTCGCAAAACCGCCGCGTGGGCTTGTAGATTCCGTCGCTGACCAGCACCTCGTCGCCCGCGGCCAGCACCGCGAGCATCGCCCCGGTCATCGCCGCCAGTCCGGACGGAAACAGACGTACCGCGGTGGCGCCCTCGAGCGAGGCCAGCGCGTCGCTCAAGGTTTCCTGAACCGCCAGTCCTCCCCGACCATACGTCGGCCGGCTCTCGTCGTAGAGCGCCGCCGCCGAATCGATGAGGATCGTCGAACCCTTCTGGATGGGCGGCCCCACGGTTTTCGCCAGCGGCCGGGGGGTGCGGCCGGCGCGGATCAGGCTCGTGAACGGGCTCGTCGGGGCTTTCATCGCGCGGCGGGCTCGCCAAGGGCCACGGCGGTGTCCGCGCGTGACCCCCACTCGGCCCACGATCCGTCGTAGACGGCGACGTCCCAAGCCCCGACCCGGGCCAACGCGAGGGCGGCGAGGGCGGCGCTCACCCCGGATCCACAGGTTGCGACGATCGGCTCGCCCGGGATCACCCCGGCGGCCTCGAACACAGAGAGCAAGGCGGCCGGCGCATCGAGGGCGCCGTCGCGCACCAGGCGCGACCACGGGACATTGCGGGCTCCGGGCATGTGGCCGGAGCGAAGGCCGGCGCGCGGCTCCGGATCGCGCCCTGCGAAACGGCCGGCCGGCCGTGCGTCGACGATCGTTTGGCCGTGGCCGGCGACCGCGGCGCGGACCGCTTCCAGATCGGCCACGAGGGCCGGGACCGTCGCCGCGTGAAAGTCGCCGTGTGACGGCGAGCGCCAGCCGGCTTCCTGCGGCCGGCCCTCGGCGCGCCACCGCGGCAGGCCGCCGTCGAGGACGAAGGTCTGGTCGTGTCCCATGGCCCGGAAGTTCCACCACACACGCGGCGCCGAGAACAGGCCGTGGGAGTCGTAGACCACGACGCGCGAGGCGTCGTTCACACCCAGGCGCCGCGCGGCGGCGGCGAACCGCGCGGCGCCGGCCAGCATGTGCGGAAGTTCGCTCGCCTCGTCACGGATATCGTCGATGCCGAAGAAGACCGCGCCCGGAATATGGCCACCGGCGTGCTCGGCGCGAGCGTCGCGCCCCTCGCCCGGCATGAACCAGGTGGCGTCGATCACCGCCAGGCCGGGATCGTCCAGGCGCGCCGCGAGCCAGGCGGTCGACACCAGCGGGCCGGGGGTCACGGCGCCCACGGCGGCGTCGGCAGTCCGCGCTCGCGCAGGAACGCGGGGTTGTAGAGCTTGCTCTGATAGCGCGCGCCCTGGTCGCACAGGATGGTCACGATGGTATGCCCAGGCCCCATGTCCCGGGCCAGGCGAATGGCCCCGGCGACATTGATCCCGGTCGAGCCCCCCATCACGAGGCCCTCGTGCGCGGCAAGATCGAAAATCGTTTCCATCATCTCGGCGTCGGAAATGCGGTAGGCGCGGTCCACGACGAGACCGGCGAGGTTGGCCGTGATCCGGCTTTGGCCGATGCCCTCGCTGATCGACGCGCCCTCGCCGCGCAATTCTCCGTGGACGTACCAGTCGTAGAGCGCGGCCCCGAACGGATCGGCCAGGGCGATGGTCACATCGGGGCGTCTCGCCCGCAGCGCCTCGGCTACGCCGGCGAGGCTCCCGCCGGTTCCCACCGAGCAGATGAAGGCGTCCACCCGGCCGTCCGTATCGTCCCAGATTTCCGGACCCGTGGTCTCCACGTGGGCCCGTCGGTTGGCGAGGTTGTCGAACTGATTGGCCCAGACCGCCCCCGACGGCTCGCGGGCGTCGAGCGCCTCCGCCAGTCGGCCCGACAGCCGGACGTAATTGTCGGGGTCGGAATAGGGCCTGGCGTCCACCTCCACCAGATCGGCGCCGAAGAGGCGGATTGCGTCCTTCTTCTCCTGGGTCTGGGTGCGCGGGATGACTACCGTGGCGCTGTAGCCGAGGGCGGAGGCGACCATGGCCAGGCCGATGCCTGTGTTGCCCGCGGTGCCTTCGACGATACGGCCGCCCGGACGCAGGCGCCCGCTCCGCTCGGCATCGCGCAGAATGTAGAGCGCGGCGCGGTCCTTGACCGACTGGCCTGGGTTCATGAACTCGGCTTTGCCGAGAATCTCGCAACCGGTCGCCTCGCTGGCGCGGCGCAGTCGAATCATCGGGGTTCCGCCGATGGCTTCGATCACGTCGGCGCGGATGAGGGGAGGGGCCATCGAGCGCAAAATCGCCACCGGCGGCGCTCGGCGCAAGGGAAAACCGACGGGGCTCGCTCAGGCCGCGGCGAGGGTCAGTTGGACGACATCGGTGCGCCCGGTGCGGAATCCCGCCTGGCAATAGCCAAGGTAAAAGCGCCACATCCGGCGAAAGCGTTCGTCGAAGCCGTGGCGGCGGATTTCGTCCCATGCGCCCTCGAACCGCCAGGTCCATTCGGCGAGGGTGTCGGCATAGTCCTGTCCGAAACGGGCGATGGTGTTCCATTCGAGACCAGCGCGGTCGGTCTCTTCGCGCAGGCGTTTTTCCGACGGAAGCATGCCGCCGGGAAAGATGTATTTGCGAAGGAAGTCGGAGCTTCCCCGGTAAGCGGGGAAAAGGTCGTCGCGGATGGTGATGATCTGCAGTCCCGCCCGCCCGCCTGGGGCGAGCACGGCGCGAACCTTGTCGAAATAGGTCGACCACCAGGCTTCGCCCACGGCCTCGAACATCTCGATCGAGGCGACCGCGTCGAACCGGCCCTCGACATCGCGATAGTCCATCAGCCGCACGTCGGCGCGCTCGGCGAGGCCGAGTTCGAAGATGCGCTTGCGGGCGTAGTCGTGCTGGGCCCGGGAGATGGTGACCGCCGTGACTTTCGCGCCGACCTCCCTGGCCGCGAATTCGGCGAAAGCTCCCCAGCCGCAGCCGATTTCCAGCACGCTGTGATCGCGCTCGAGGCCGATGGCCCGGGCGAGGCTGGCGTATTTGTGGGCTTGCGCCTCGATCAACGACTGGCCGGCCCGCTCATAGCGCGCCGACGAATAGGTCATCCCCGGATCCAGCCACCGGCCGTAAAAGGCGTTGCCGAGGTCATAGTGGGCGTGGATGTTGCGCCGCGCGCCTCGCCGGCTGTTGCGGTGCAAGGCGTCGCGAAACAGGTTCACCGCCCGCATGAGCGGATTGCCGGTCACCAGACGCTCCAGCCGGTCGAAATTGAGGGTCAGGGCCTCGAGCAGAGTCGACAGATCCGGCGTGTCCCATTCGCCGGCGACGAACCCCTCGCCAAAGCCGATATCGGCCGAGGCGAGCACGCGGCGGACGAAGCGAAAATCGTGAATCACCAGCCGACCCTCCGGCCCAGCCCCGCGGCCCCGAAGCCGCAGCTCCCGTCCCGAGGGCAACACGATCGTCAGCGCGCCGAATTCCCAGTTGCGCGCCGCGATGGCCACCGCGGTGCGGAAGGCGCCCGGCGCCCGCCGCAGATCGCGGTCGGTCCCCGCGGAAAAGCTGTCGCGGGCGGTCATATCCAGCACGGTCATGTGGTGAGGCTCCGGTAGGCCGTGAGGGCGCGCTCCCGCGCCAAGGCGTGGTCGACGATCGGCGGGGGATAGGCGCCGGCGGAAGACCCCGACAGTTCAGGAATCCAGTCTCGCGCGTAGGACCCGTCGGGATCGAACTTTTCGGCCTGCAGCGTGGGATTGAACACACGGAAAAACGGCGCCGCGTCGGCTCCCGAACCGGCCACCCACTGCCAGTTGGCGGCGTTGTTGGCGATGTCGGCGTCCACCAGGGTGTCCCAAAACCAGGCTTCGCCGCGACGCCAGTCGATCATCAGATCCTTGACCAGAAACGAGGCGGCGACCATCCGCGCGCGGTTGTGCATCCACCCGGTGCGCCACAGCTGGCGCATGCCGGCGTCGACCATCGCAAAGCCGGTCCGGCCCCTTGTCCACGCCTCGAAGCCGCCGTCGTCCCGGCGCCAGGCGAAGGTGTCGAACCGCGCGTCCAGGTTGTTTTTCGCGAGGTCCGGCCGATGGAACAACAGATGATGATTGAACTCACGCCAGCCGAGTTCGCGCAGAAAGGTGTCCCCTTCCCGCTCCGATACCCGCCCGATCGCCGCGGCGTCGTGGATCGCGGCCCACACCTGCCTTGGACCGATCTCGCCGAAATGGAGGTGGGGCGAGAGCCGCGAGGTTCCCTCCACGTCCGGGCGGTTCCGGCGCGACGAATAGGCGTTCGCGGCGTCGTTCAGGAAGGCGTCCAGCCGTTGGCGCGCGCCGCTCTCGCCGGGCGTCCAGCCGGCGAAGCCTTGTGACCAGTCCGGCCGTCGGGGGTGCAGGTTCCATGACGCGAGCGTCTCGGATCGCGGCCGCGGCGCCGCGACCAATCGTTTCGGCGCGGCGTCCGGCGCCGCGGAACTCGACACCGCGCGGGCCGCCCGCCAATAGGCGGAAAACACCCTGTAGGGACCCGCGGATTTGCCGATCACCTCCCACGGCTCGTTGAGCAGCGCCGCGTTGAACGAGCGGCATTCGACGCCAGTCGCCCCGAGCGCCGCCTTGATCGCGGCGTCCCGCTCCACCGACCCGCCGTCGTAGAGCCGATTCCAGAAGACCGAATCCGCACCCGTTTCCGCGATCAACGCGGCCAGCACCGCCGCCGAGACTCCGCGGCGAAGGACAAGATGGCCGCCGATCGTCTCGAGATCGCGCGCGAGGCTTGTCAACGACTTGTCGAGCCACCAGCGCGACGCCGCGCCCTCACGGCGAACGCCGGCCGTCTCGTCGAGGATGTAGAGGCAGATGAGCGGACGACCGGCCGCCGCGGCCCGCGCCAGCGCCGGGTTGTCCGCGAGCCGCAGATCGCGGCGGAACCAGACGATGACCGGCGGGTCCGCTGCCATGACCATACGCTTGCTCCGAGGCCGCTCTTGCGCCGATCCCGCCTTGCGCTCACTTCTACGCCCCGCACCCGCCGCCGGATCAGGACGCCCATGAAGCCCAACGCCGTGGTCGAGGTAAAGGCGCCCAATGGGCGGCCGGTGCGTTTTGGCAATGCCGAGCGGCTGGCCATCATCGCCGGTCCGTGCGCGCTCGAAAGCCGGGATCACGCGCTGGAAACCGCCGAAATTCTCGCCGGGATCGCCGCGCGTCTCGGCGTCGGCCTGGTCTATAAAACCTCCTTCGACAAGGCCAACCGGACCTCGGCGACCGCCGGCCGCGGCCTGGGCCTCGCCCGCGCGGCCCCCATCCTTGCCGAGATAAGAGAGCGGACGGGCCTGCCGGTGCTCACCGATGTCCATGCGGTCGAGCAGTGCGCCCCGGCCGCTGAGGTGGCGGACATTTTGCAGATTCCCGCCTTCCTCTGCCGCCAGACCGACCTGATTGTCGCCGCGGCCCGCACCGGCCGGGCGCTCAACATCAAGAAGGGCCAGTTTCTCGCCCCGTGGGACTTCAAGCACGTGATCGCCAAGGCCACCGACGCCGGCAATCCCGATGTGATGGCGTGCGAGCGCGGTGTGTCGTTCGGCTACAACACCCTTGTTTCGGACATGCGCGCGCTGCCGGTTCTGGCCGAGATCGGCTGTCCGGTCGTGTTCGACGCGACCCACTCGGTGCAGCAGCCGGGCGGGCAGGGGGACCGCTCCGGCGGCGAGCGGAGATTCGTTGCAGTCCTCGCCCGCGCCGCCGTGGCCGTAGGGGTGGCGGCCGTGTTCATGGAGACCCACGAGGACCCGGACAACGCGCCCTCCGACGGACCCAACATGGTGCCGCTGTCGCGGTTCGAGGCTCTCGTGCGCGATCTTCTCGCCTTCGATGCCCTGGCCAAGGGCGGGACGGCGGGGCGCGCGCCTTGACCGGGCTACACCCCCAAGGCACAGGCTCGCCGACATGGATCTGGTGAGTCTGCGGGAGCTGATCGGGGCGATCGCCGGGGTGCGGGTGCTCGCGGTGGGCGATCTGATGGTCGACCGTTTCGTCTATGGCGATGTCGGCCGGGTCTCGGCCGAGGCGCCCGTGCCGGTGCTCGCCCGCACGGCCGAGACGGTGATGCTCGGCGTCGCGGGGACTGTGGCGCGCAATCTGGCGGTTCTGGGCGGCGCGGCGGCGCTCGTGGGGGTGGTCGGCGACGACAGCGCCGCGCACGAAGCCATGGGCCTGATCGAGGAGCAGGCGGGGATCGAGGGCTTTCTGGTCACCGATCCGGCAAGGGCGACCACGGTGAAGACCCGCTTCGTCGCCGCCGGCCAGCAACTCCTGCGGGTGGATCTCGAACACGTCAGCCCGGTGGAGGGTGCGGTCGAGGCGCGCCTTGTCCGGACGATCGCCGATGCGGCGGTGGGCTGCGGGGCGATCCTCCTGTCCGACTATGGCAAGGGCGTGGTCTCCCCGGCGGTGATCGAGGCCTGTCTCGCCGCCGCCCGGCGCGAGAACGCGGTTCTGGTGGTCGACAGCAAGGCGCGCGGCTTTGGACGCTATGGCCCCGCCGACGTGATCAAGCCCAACGCCGCCGAACTGGCCCACGCCACCGATCTGCCGACGGGCACGAACGCCGAGGTCGAGGCGGCGCTCCACCGGGCGCTGGAGCTTTGCGACTGTGGTGCGGTGCTGGTGACGCGGGCCGCCAAGGGAATGTCGCTGGCGGTGCGCGGCGCGCCGGTGCGCCACTTTCGCCGCGCGCCACCGGAGGTGTTCGACACCGCCGGTGCGGGAGACACGGCTCTGGCCGCGCTCGGTCTGGCGCTGGCGGCGAGGGTCCCCATCGGCGATGCGGTCGCGTTCGCTCTCCTCGCCTCCAGCGTGGCGGTCGAGAGGGCCGGCACCGCGGCGGTCGCCCCGGAGGAACTGATCGAGGCCGAAATCGCCGCCCACCGCGCCCCGCTGGAAGCGAAGATCGCCACCCCGGCCCGCATGGTCCGCGAGGTCGCCCGGTGGCGGGAGCGAGGCCTCAGAATCGGTTTCACCAATGGCGGCTTCGACATTCTCCATCTCGGTCACATCGCCTGCCTCGCGGAGGCGAAGGGCTGGTGCGACAAGCTGATCGTGGGGGTGAACACCGATCGCTCCGTGCGCGCGACCAAGGGGGCGGGCCGCCCGGTCAACGATCTGGAAGCCCGCGCCCTGGTGCTCGCCGGCCTGGCGGGGGTGGATCTGGTGGTCGCCTTCGACGAGGACACGCCGCTCTGCCTGATCGCGGTGGCGCGGCCTGACGTTCTGATCAAGGGCGCCGACTATGCCTCGTGCGAGGTGATCGGTGGCGATCTGGTGAAGGGTTGGGGCGGGGAGGTGCGTCTGGCGGCGTTCGTGGAGGGACAGTCAACCACCGCGACCCTCCGGCGGCTATCGGATCGCGCATGACCCGCCGTATCGTCTTCGTCACCGGAGGGGCCGGCTTCGTCGGCTCCAACATCGTTGCCCGACTGGCGGAGGATCACCACCTCGACGTGGTCGTGTGCGATACGCTGGGCGAGAGCGACAGCGGCAAGTGGCGAAACCTCTCCAAACACCCGATCGGCGACTTCGTGGGGCCGCGCGAGATGTGGCCATGGCTCGAGAAACGCTGGCGCGAGGTGGACATGGTCATCCACATGGGAGCGGTTTCCTCCACCACCCACCCTGACGCCGACGAGGTGATCGCCACCAACTTCGGCCTGTCGCGCGATCTGTTCCGATGGGGCGCGGACCATCAGCGACGCTTCCTCTACGCCTCCTCGGCGGCGACCTATGGCGACGGGTCCCTTGGTTTCGACGACACCCAGGACTGGGAGTCGCTGGCGTCGTTGCGGCCGCTCAATCCCTACGGCTGGTCCAAGGCCCTGTTCGACGTCTTCGCCGTGCGCCAGGCCGCGCGGGGCTACGCTCCCCCCCAATGGGTCGGCCTCAAGTTCTTTAACGTCTATGGACCCAATGAGGAACACAAGGGGGCGATGCGCTCGGTGGTCTCGCAGATCTGGCCGGACGTGGCGGCGGGGCGCACGGTCAAGCTCTTCCGCTCGTACAACCAGGATTATCCCCACGGCGGCCAGAAGCGCGATTTCGTCTATGTCCGCGATGTCGCCGAGGTGGCCGCGTGGGTGTTCGCCAACGAGGGGGTCAACGGGGTGTTCAATCTGGGCTCGGGCGAGGCCCGATCGTTCGAGGATCTCGCCCGCGCGGTGTTCGCCGCCGGAGGCCGTGAGCCGTCGATCGAATACATCGAAATGCCCAAGGCCTTGCGCGACAAATACCAGTATTTCACCCAGGCCAATCTGGAGCGTTTGCGCCAGGCCGGCTACACGGCGCCGATGACCGCCCTCGAGGCCGGGGTGGGCGATTGCGTGGTGCGCTACCTTTCGCAGAGCGATCCGTTTTTGTGACAGCGCCGTCGGCGGGAATGGCCGTCCCCCGCGAATTGGGAACCGATTGTTGCATCGTCGGCGGCGGACCGGCGGGGTTGATGCTGGGCTATCTGCTCGCGCGGGCGGGAGTTTCGGTCATCGTGCTCGAGAAGCATGCCGACTTCCTGCGCGACTTCCGCGGCGACACCGTCCATCCCTCGACGATGGTGGTGATGCACGAACTCGGATTGCTCGAGCGCTTCCTCGCCCGGCCTCACGATCGGGTCGATGCCCTCGCCGTGTGTGTCGGGGGAACGACGATACGACTGGCGGACTTCCGCCACCTGGCCGTCGCCGCGCCCTATATCGCCCTCATGCCCCAGTGGGACTTCCTCGATTTCCTTGCCGGCGAGGCGCGGGGATTGGACGATTTTCGCCTGTTGATGGAGGTGGAGGCGACGGGTCTGATCGAGGAGGAAGGCGAGGTGACGGGAGTCGCGGCGACCAGCCGGGAGGGGCCGATCGAGATCCGCGCCGCCCTGGTCGTCGGCGCCGATGGTCGCCGCTCGACGGTGCGCGACCGTTCGGGTCTGGAGGTGAGGGATCTGGGCGCCCCGATGGACGTGCTGTGGCTGCGCCTCCCGCGGCGCGGCGGCGATCCCGATATTCCCCTTGGCTTCGTCGAGCCGGGACGCATGTTCGTGATGATCGCGCGCGGAGACTATTTCCAGTGCGGTTACATCGTCGCCAAGGGAGCGGACGCGCCGCTTCGCGCGGCCGGGCTGGAGGCCTTCCGCGCGTCCGTCGCCGGGATCGTTCCGACGATGGCGGACCGGATGGCCTCGATCGAGAGTTGGGACGAGGTCAAGACCCTTACCGTGACCGTCGACCGGCTGACCCGGTGGGCGCGGCCGGGCCTGCTGTGCATCGGCGACGCCGCCCACGCCATGTCCCCGGTCGGCGGCGTGGGGATCAATCTGGCGATTCAGGACGCGGTGGCGACGGCCAATCTTTTGGCCGGTCCGTTGCGCCGCGGACGCCCGCGCCTTGCCGATCTCGCCGCGGTCCAGCGCCGCCGCGATCCGCCAACGCGCATCACCCAGGCGCTGCAGGTCGTCATCCAGAAGCGGGTGATCCGGGCCACCCTCGAGGCGCGCCGGCCGCTGCACGCGCCCTGGCCCCTCCTCGCCTTCAACCGGTTTCCCGCCCTCCGCCGCATCCCCGCCCGACTGGTCGGGCTTGGGATCCGTCCCGAGCACGTCCGGGTTCCGGGCCTGACCGGGGTTACCGGTTGATCGCCCACGGCCGGATCGACGGCGCCCTCCTCGTCGCGCCGGACTTCAGCCACGCCGACCTGAGCGAGGCGGTGGCGGAGACGTGCACGATCACCGACGCCTCCTTCGACGGGGCCGTTCTTTGCGGCGCCCGCTTTGTCCACTGCCGCCTCGTGCGCTGCGCCTTCGCCCACGCCGATCTGCGCGAGGCGCTGTTCGAGGACTGCACCCTGTCCGATCCGGCGACCCAGACCGGCGCGAACTTCGCCTTCTCCCGCCTCGACGAGGCGCGCTTTCGGCGTTGCGAGCTGATCCACGCCCGTTTCGAGCGCGCCGACCTCTACGCCGCCGACTTCGAGGAGTGCAATCTCCTGGGCGCGCGTTTCGCCCGCGCCCGCTTCCATCGGACGTTCGGCCGCAAGGTTGTCCGAGCGGCGGTGCGGCTCGCCGCCTGCAACCTCGAGTTGGCGGACCTCGCGGGGGCCAATCTCGCCGGTTGCGCGCTTTCCGGCTGCCGGCTGCGCGAGACGGACCTGTCGGGCGCCGATCTGCGGGGCGCGGACCTCCGCGGGGCCGATCTTTTCCACGCCGTTCTCGACGCCGCCCGTCTCACCGACGCCGATCTGCGTGACGGCGACCTTTCCGGCCTCGATCGTCGCCGCCTCACCGACCATCAGGGGATGAAGATCAACGCCGCCCAGCAATGGCAACTTCTCGGCGCAATGGGCGTGGACGTGGACGCCGATTGATCGCTGGCTACCGCCCCGCGCGGGTGTATGATCCTCGTGACGAGGAGGCGTCGGCCCATGGCGCGGCGGACCATCGATCGCAGGCGGATCGCCGTGATGGCGGGGGCCAGCCTCTTGTGCGGTGGCAGGGCGGCGGCGGCGGTGATCGAGATGGCGCGGGCCTCACGCCTCACGCCGCTGGAGGATCAGCCCTATCTGCCGCCGACCAGCCTCTCGATGGTGGCCGATATCTACCGCCGGATGACGGCGCCGATTCGGGTGAATGGGGCCGGGCCCTATCCCTTCGTGGTCGATACCGGAGCCAATCAGTCGGTGGTCTCGCGGGAACTCGCCGACCTCCTCGGTCTGCCACGGGGCGAACCGGAGCCGCTGCACGGCGTCGCCGGCGTCGAGATCGCTCCCACAACCCGCGCCAGGCTGGATGTCGGCGGGCGCGAGCAGAAGGACGTCGTCCTGTCGGTCTTGCCGGCGGCCGCCATCGGGGGGTCGGGCATGCTCGGCCTCGATCGCCTGGAAGGGCAGGAACTCACTCTCGATTTCCGCGGCCAGGTGCTGCGTATCAAGACCGGCGGCCGCCTGTGGCGCGACCCGGCCGACATCGCCGTCAAAGCCCGGCGCCGCGACGGCCAACTCACCCTGGTGGATGCCGATCTCGCGGGGATCAAGCTGGTGGCCTTCCTCGATTCAGGGGCGCAAAACACCATCGGCAATATGGCCCTGCGGGCGCTGGCGGTGACACGCAATCCGACCAGCCGGTGGTCGGAGACCCCGATCGTCAGCGCCACCGGCCAGTCGATGATGGCCGAGATCGCCGACCTTCCGGACCTGCGCATCGGCGGCATGCGCCTGCCAAACTGGCCGGTGGCCTTCGTCGACCTGCACACCTTCCGCCTGTGGAACCTGATCGATCGCCCGGCTATCCTGATGGGCGTCGATGTTCTCAGCCGGTTCGAGAGCGTCTGCCTCGACTTCGCGCGTGACGAGGTCCGCTTTCGCCTGCCGTCGTAGAGCGCGCGATCAAATCGGCATGCGGTAGCCGTAGAATTCGTGATCCTCGTTATAGCCGCCGGCGCCGGCGCCGAGGTCGGCGAAGCTGTCGGTGAACTCGATAGCGGCGATCCATTTGACCATCTTGAAGCCCAGCTCATTCTCGCACCGCAGCCGCAGGGGCGCGCCGTGGAGCATGCTGAGGGGCGCCCCGTTCATCTCCCAGGCGAGGATCGTCAGGGCGTGACCCATGTTGTGGATCCGGTGAACATCATAGTAGCCCCCGCCGTCGGCTCCCTCGGAGAAGGAATAGAAGACGGCGTAGCGCGCGCCCGGCGACGGTCTGACGATGTCCATGATCGCGCTCATCGGCACGCCGCCCCATTTTGCCACGCCGCTCCAGCCCTGAATGCAGAAGTGCTCGGTGATCTGCTCCTGTTTGGGCATGGCTTTCAGCTCGGCGAAGGTAAACGTGCGCGGGTCTTCCACCATGCCGCCGACGCGCAAGGCGTAGCCGGTAAAGCCGCCGGCGAGCAGGGCGTCGAAGGCCGGTGACGCCGGAAGTGTCCCGTTGAGCCAGAAGTAGGGGGAGATGTCCGCCTCGGTGTATTGGGTGCTGGGCGACCACCATTCGACGAGCGCCTTGAGCCACCCGATCATGAAGGCGCCGGTTCGCTGGACCAGCCGGGCGTTTCGCAAGGTGAACGGAGAGACCGCGAGCCATGTCGCGGCGAGCACCGCGATCGCCGCCAAAAACAGCGGAAGTCCGGACCACGAGGCGTCGTCGACCCCGGCGAACATGTGGTTGGTGTTTTGCCTCAGGCCGGTGATGAAGACGAAGACGCCGTGAGCGACGATGAAAAAGACGAACCACGAAAACGAGATGAAGTGGACCGACCGCATCGCCTGACGATTGAGCAGTCTGCCGATCCATCCGAGGCGGTTGGAGATCGCCGGGCTTTGCATCAGCCCGGTGAGGATCGACACCGGCGCGGCGATGAAGACGGTGGTGAAATAGGTCAGTTGTTGCAAGCCGTTGTACCGGGTCCAGCTGTCCTCGACCGGGAAGTTGAGTGAGGCGTACTGGATCGCGGTGGACAGGGCCGCGGGGAACACCCCCCACGTCAGGGGGACGAGACGGCGCCACTGGTCGGTGGCGAAGATCAGGCCATAAAAGGCCGCCCCGTTGATCACCCAAAGCAGATTGACCGAGAAGTGCCACCACCGCGAAAGCCCGAGCGTATGGCGAAGGCCCGGCAGTCCGAACCACTTGGGCAGGGTCACCGAATCGTCCTTGGAGGTCCACACCCGGTCGGTGGGGACGGGTATCTGAAAGCGGAACCAGTCGGTTCCCGGCGTGCAGTCGCGCTTCCAGTAGAGGCGCGGATGGTCGGCGAGGATCTGAACCCCCGCGCGGATGATGAACAACATGAAGAACATGTTGAGGAAATGCTGGAGCTCGAGCCACCACGGGAACCCCGAATCCACCGACGGCGCCCCTTGGGCGATACCCGGATAGTGGCGGATGAAGTCCCGAACGTCCGGCGCCTCGCGCAGATTCTGGGCGACGGCGATCAGGATCACGAGGCCGGCCGCCCCGATCGGCAGCGCCCACAGGATGTTGATCCACCGGCCGCCGATGCGGATGCGCGGGGCGATCCCCTGTTTGGGCGGGAGCCAGTGGCTCAGTCGCAGCCGGTCGTCGGCGTCGCTGAGCTTGGCCGCGAGTGGATCGTGGGCGTCGCTCACGGCGCGCGGCCGAGGACGATGTTTCGCAAGGTTACCGCGTCGTTGTGAACCTCGTCGTGCGCCGAATAGATGAGGGTGACGGGTCCTTTTCGGGCGCGGACCCGAAGCTCGGCGAGCGCTTTGGGATGGTCCCGTACCTCGGCGGCGTAGCGACGCCGGAACTCGGTCCACCGGGCCGGGTCGTGGCCGAACCATTGGCGAAGCGCGGTCGAGGGCGCGAGGTCCTTCATCCAGCCGTCGAGGGCGGCGTCGGCCTTGCTCACCCCGCGCGGCCAAAGCCGGTCGATGAGGACGCGTTCGCCGTCGGCGGGCGATGGCGCCTCATAGGCGCGTTTCAGTCGAACGTGGCCGGCGGGAATGGAGGTGGCCATCGGCGAGCCTTTCCGCGCTATTCCTCGAGTTTCTTGAGCGCGCCGCCCTTGTGGAGAGCGACATGGTCGCTCTTGTCGCTTTCGATCTCGTATTGCGGCTCCGCCTCGCTGGCGTGGTGGGTGTAGCCCTTGTATTCGGTGTCGCTGGTGTGGACGGTGATGATCCGGCCGGTGACCCGCCCGGCCTCGGAGTTCCATGAGACCCGATCGCCGACCTTGAAGCGGTGCGTCATGCCGATGTCTTCGCGGCCGCGCCGGTCATCGCCCGCTCGAACTCCATCTCCGCGCGCAGGCCCGCCAGATCGCGGTGGACAAAGGCCCGCGCGAGCGCCCGATCGCCGCGGCGATAGGTGACCGTGCAATCGCGGTCCGCGAGGGAGCCGTCGATCGTGGCGCTGTCGAAATGCTCGGCGTGACCGACGTAGGCGAGGGCGAAATCATATTGCTCGGTCCAGAAGAAGGGGACGTCGTCGAACCGTTCGCGCGCGCCCAGAATATTGCGCGCCGCCGTCTGACCCTGGCGTTCGGCGACCACCCAGTGCTCGACGCGGATGGCCTCGCCGGTGAGGGCGTCCGGCCAGCGGGCGATGTCCCCCGCAGCGAAGACCCCGGGGACGCTGGTCTCGAGGAAGGTGTCCACCGTCACGCCCCGATCCATGGCGAGGCCGGCCTTCTCGGCCAGGGACAGGTTCGGACGCACCCCGATCCCGACCACCACGAGGTCTGCCCCGATCCTCTCGCCGGTATCGAGGGTGACGCCCTTCGGGTCGATCGCCTTGCCCGTAGTCCCAAGGTGGAAACGGACGCCGTGGCTTTCGTGAAGCTCGCGGATGGCTGTTCCGACCTCGGCGCCGAGAACCTTCTCCATGGGGATCGCGTCGGGCGCGATCACCTCGACCTCGACGCCGCGCGCGCGAAGGGAGGCGGCGACCTCGAGGCCGATGAAACTGGCGCCGATCACCGCGGCGCGCTGTCCGGCGCCGGCGCGAGCGACCAGTGCGCGGGCGTCCGCGAGCGTGCGCAGGTAGCGCACATGCGGCAGATCGGCACCGGGGATACCGAGCCTCACGGGGCTGGCGCCGGTGGCGAGAAGGAGGGCGCCGAAGGGAAGGCGTCCGCCGTCGGAAAGGCGGACCTCCCGCGCGTCCAGATCGATCGCCGCGACCTCGACGCCGAGCTTCAGCGCGATCTCGTGTTTGGCGTAGAAGGCAGGCGAGCGAAGCGGGTTCGACTCTTCACCGGCGGTCCCGGCGAGATAGCCCTTCGACAGGTTCGGCCGGTCGACCGGACCCGCGGGGTCGGCGCTGAGCATGGCGATCGGACCGTCATAGCCCTCACGGCGAAGCATCTCCGCGGCGGCATTGCCCGCGCCCCCGCCGCCGACGATGACCACCGAGGCGGGCGCGCCGATCGGTGGTGGCGTTTTGGGGCGCCTGGGCAGCTCCGCCTTTTCGCGCACGAAGATCGTTCCCGCCGCCGTCTCGACCCGCCAAACGGCCACCGGATCGAGGGCCGGGGCGCGAAGGGCCGCCCCGGTGCGAAGATCGAAGCACGCGTGATGCCATGGGCACCGCACGGTTTCGCCCGCGAGGAGGCCGTCGTTCAGCGGCGCACCGTAGTGGGTGCAGATCGCCCCGATGGCGAAAACCGCGTCGCCTCGCCGGGCGAGGAGCACCGCCTCGCCGGCCGCGTGACCCAGCAACATGCCGCCGTCGGGAATCGTCGACAGCGCGACACCCGCGGTCAGATCCGGGCCGGTCAGGGCCGGGGTATCGTCGGCCATACAGGCGCCTCCGGTGAAAACGATCTCTCTTTAATCAATTCCTCGCCATGGCAGACGTTCCACCCGCCGGCGTCGCCGCGATCGGGTCTCGCGCCGGCCGCGTCGCCGTCGGGATAAGCCTGTATAGTCGCCCCATGGCCGACGACGCCTCGCTTCCCGCCCTCACCGCCGCCGCCCTGATCAGGGACGAGGTTCGCCGGCTGCCCGACGCGCCGGGGGTTTATCGCATGTTCGGCGAGGGGGGCGAGGCGCTCTATGTCGGCAAGGCGCGGTCGCTGAAAAAGCGGGTGATCCAGTACGCCCAAGGGCGGTTTCACACCCAGCGGATCGCCCTGATGGTCGATCTCACCCGCTCGATGGAATTCACCAGCACCCGCACCGAAACCGACGCGCTTTTGCTTGAAATCAATCTGATCAAGCAATTGAAGCCGCGTTTTAATGTGCTTCTGCGCGATGACAAGAGCTTTCCGGAAATCGTCATCCGCCGCGACCATCCCGCCGCCCAGCTTCGCAAACACCGTGGCGCCCATTCGATCAAGGGCGACTATTTCGGCCCCTTCGCCAGCGCTTGGGCGGTCAACCGCACGCTCAATACCCTGCAAAAGGCGTTTCTCCTGCGGTCGTGCTCGGACAGCGTTTACGAGAGCCGCACCCGACCGTGCATGCTCCATCAGATACGCCGCTGCTCGGCCCCGTGCACGGGCCTGATCGCGCTTCGCGACTACGAGGACCTCGTGCTTCAGGCCGAGGATTTTCTCCGCGGCAAGAGCCGGGCGGTGATGGGGCGGATGAGCGCAGACATGCAGGCCGCCTCGGACGCCATGGAGTTCGAGCGGGCGGCGCGCTTGCGCGACCGTATCCGGGCTCTGGCCTCGATCGCCCAGGAAACCCGGATCAATCCCGAGACGGTGGACGAGGCCGACGTCTTTTCCCTGCATGCCGAGGGCGGTCAGGCCTGCGTTCAGGTGTTCTTCTTCCGCGCCGGGCAGAACTGGGGCAACCGCGCCTATTTCCCGCGGGTGGACCGCAGCGACGGCGATTCGGAGGTCATGGCGGCCTTTCTCGGCCAGTTCTATGACGACAAGCCGATTCCGCGCCTGATACTGGTCAATCACGAACCGGCGGATCGCGACCTGCTGGCCGAGGCTTTCCGCCTCAAGTCCGGCCGCAAGGTGGAAATCGCGTGGCCCCGTCGCGGAGAGAAGCGCGGCCTTGTCGATCATGCCCTGACCAACGCCCGCGAAGCGCTGGGCCGGCGGATGGCGGAAAGCTCGGCTCAGTCGAAGCTTCTGGCGGGCGTGTGCGAGACCTTCGCCCTCGACGCGCGGCCCGAGCGGATCGAGATCTACGACAATTCGCACATCATGGGGACCAATGCGGTGGGCGGGATGGTCGTCGCCGGTCCGGAAGGATTTCAGAAAAACCAGTACCGCAAGTTCAACATCAGGAATGCCGAGCTGACGCCCGGAGACGACTATGGAATGATGTGCGAGGTGCTCCGCCGCCGCTTCGCCCGCCTCGCCCGCGAGGAGGAGGCGGGCGAGACCCCGCCACGCCCCGATCTGGTGCTGATCGACGGGGGCGCCGGCCAACTTGCCGCCGCGGTCGAGGCCATGGCCGATCTCGGTGTCGAGGATATCGCCGTGGTCGGCGTCGCCAAGGGTCCCGACCGCGATGCCGGGCTCGAGCGCTTTTTCCAGCCAGGGAAGGCGCCGTTCATGCTCGAGCCGAAGAGTCCGGTTCTCTACTATCTCCAGCGGCTGCGCGACGAGGCGCACCGCTTCGCGATCGGCACGCATCGGGTGCGCCGGACCATGGAGATGCGAAAAAACCCGCTCGACGAGATCGAGGGCGTGGGTCCGGGACGCAAGCGGGCCCTCCTCCACGCCTTCGGTTCGGCCCGCGGCGTCTCCCGTGCGGCAGTGGACGACCTGGCCAAGGTCGAAGGCGTCAGCGCGCCCTTGGCGAGGCGCATCCACGATCATTTCCGGAAGTGATGCGCCGGGAGCGCGGGCGGGCCGCCAGTGTTCGTCAGCGCTGCGAAGATCGGCCCGGATGCCCGCGCTCCCGCCCGCGTCCCGCCAGCCACGCGTCCTCCGCCGCATAGTCGAACAGAGCCTCGATGTAGGCGGGGAATTTCACGCCGGCGCGGGCCGACGCTTCGGCGGAGCGGCACGCCCCGCCGACCGCCTTGTCGTAGCTTGTGACGGCCCGGTAGCCGATCGCTTCGGCGTGGCTCATGTCCAGAACGATCGGATGAGCGATGGCCCAAGGGCTGCCGCCGACCATGCCGACGGGCGGCCCGTCCATCGGGATCAGTCGCCAGTCGTGGTCGTAGGCGGCGGCGATGGCCGCGCCGATTTCCGTGACGGTGGGCGCATCCGGATCGCCCGCGTTGAGCACACGAGTGCGGGGATCGGCGAGGGCCGCACGGCAGAGTTCGGCGATATTGACCGTCGCGCTCGTGTGGAAGCGGCTCGCGCCGCGATATGCGAGGGGGACCGCGCGGCGCTTGTCGAGGATTCGCCGCACGAAGAACCATTCGCGAGGATGGGTCGATCCCGGACCATGGATCGCGCCCGGCCGCAGGATGGTGACCGGGCGACGGCCGTTATTGAGGAGGGTTTGTTCGAGAGCGACCTTGCGGGTGGAATAGGTCTCCGGGCCGGGTTCGACGGTGGGCTGATCCTCGCCGATAGGGGTGGGGAACTCGGGGAATCCGGTGTCGCGGGCCTCATCGAGCGAGCGGCCGCGACCGTCCCGATAGACGCTCGCCGACGAGAGGATCACAAAGGCGCCGACGTCGGACTGCACGTCGAGGAGCTGGCGGGCGTGACTCTCGTCATAGGCGACCATGTCGATGACCGCGTCCACGCCTGTTCCGACCGCCGCGGCCAGGGCGCCGGGGGTGGCGCGGTCGAGGGTCGCCGTCGTCACGCCCAGACGTCGCAGACCTTCGGGAAGGACCCACGGCTTTCGCTGGCCGGCGACCACCCGCCAGCCGTCCTCCGCCAGGCGAAGGGCGACCGCCCGGCCGATCTGGCCCGAGCCGCCGACGATCAGCGCCGACCTTGCCATGTTCGCCTCCACGAAACCGACAGGGACAAGACTTGGGTCCGCGCGGTAGGCTGGTCAAATGAGTCGCCTCCCCAATCTCCTCACCGGACTGCGTCTTGCCTTGGCGTTGTTCACCTTCTTCGGCCTCGCCGCCGCCGCCCTGCTCAGCGACAGGCTGACCCCGGCCACCCAGTTCGGGCTGGAGCGATGGGCGTTCTGGGCCTTCGTGGTCGCGGCGATCACCGATTTCGTGGACGGCTGGCTCGCCCGCCGACTCAACGCCACCACCGTCTGGGGCGCCATCCTCGATCCGATCGCCGACAAGGTGCTGGTGTGCGGCGTCATCCTCGGCCTCCTCACGCTGGGGCCGAACGCGGCTGTGGCCATCCCCGCGGCCCTGATCCTGTTCCGCGAATTCACCGTCAGCGCCCTTCGCGAGGTGGCGGCGGGGAAGGGCGTCAGCCTGCCGGTCACCTTGCTCGCCAAATGGAAGACGACGCTCCAGCTCGTCGCCCTCGGGGCGGAGCTTCTGGTGGCGTGCTGGGCGGCGTTCGGCCTCAACAGCGACCCGGCGGTGTTGGGTCCGGCGACCCTGATCGCCCACGGGCTCTTGTGGCTGGCCGCGGTGATCACCCTGATCACCGGCGCTCAATACTGGGAACAGGCCCGTCGGGCGCTTTCCTAGAGGTCGTCCCCGGGGCGGGCCGGACGGCCGCGCTCCGATGACGCGTCGGATCTTCCTCAAGCCCGCGTTCCGACATAGGGGCTGATCAAGCCGAGCGGCGCCGCCGTGGAATTCTTCACGGCCCGGATGACGATCCG
>JBDTKQ010000135.1:0-2412 GCA_039935235.1 Caulobacteraceae bacterium | reverse complement strand
CGGCCTCCTCGCTCTTGCCGTAGGCCAGGACGTTGGTGGCCAGCTTCACCGCCCGGTCCAGGGCCCGCTCCAGCCGGGGCATGGCCTGGCGAACCTTGGGGTCCTTCAGCGCCGCCAGCCGGGCGCGGGAATTCAGCGCCACGCGCAGGTCGGCCTGCATGCGGTCGAGTTCGCCCTCGGCGCGGCCAATCTCGTCACGACGGCCGGAGAGCTGGACGCGGGCCTCCGGGTCCTCGGGATCGGCGCGGAACCGCTCCATCGACCGGGTGATCCGCTGCATCGGCCGCACCAGAACCAGGTTGAGCGCGAGATAGACCACCGCCCCGGCCATGACCGAGGTGAAGGCGGCGATGGCCAGAAGGCGGCCGAGTTGGGCCAGAAGCTCCTTCTTGAGCGGTCCGTCGGGGGCGACGATCTCCACGAAATCCCCCGCCCGGAAACGCGGCGCGGCCATCACCCGCACCATCCGGTCGCCACCGCCGAACAGGGTCTGGAACGGCGCCAGCCATGACATCGGGTTTCCCCGCCTCAGATCGACCAGATATGGCGTCCGCTTCAGCCGCGGCGCCTGAAGGATCAGGCGACGCTCGTTCTCGACCTGGAGGGCGACGGAAACGACACCGGCGTTGGCCAGCAGCTTTTCCGCCATCCGTTCGGTGACCACCCCGTTGGGCGCGGTCTCCTCCACCAGCGTGGCCAGTTCGGCGGCGCGGATACGGTCGAGCAGCCACTGTTCTTCGAACGCCGCGAGGTTCGGCGGCAGGATCAACAGGTTCGCCAGCGTCACGATCAGCACGGTGAGCAGCAGCAGCCGCGCCGACAGGCCGCGCGGCCACGGGAAACGGCGCTCGCCTCGCGGCGCCGAAGGTTGCGGGGGGGCGGCGTCCGCCATCGATTCCACCGTTACGCGAGCAACCGGCGCGGAGCAATCGAACCGCTCTCGCCGATCATCGCGCGCCGATCGCCTCGGCCACGCTCCTGAACCCGTCGGCGGCGAGGCGGGCCGAGAGCTCGGCCCGGATGCGCGTGACCAGACTCGGTCCCTCGTAGACCATCGCCGAATAAAATTGCACGGCGGCGGCCCCGGCGCGGATTCTGGCATAGGCGTCGGCGCCCGAGGCGATCCCGCCGACACCGATCAGGACGAGCCGCCCGGCGGACGCCTCGTGGAAGGCGCGGAGCACCCGGGTCGAGAGCGCCGTCAGGGGCGCGCCGGAAAGGCCGCCCGCCTCGTCCCGCGCGCGCGACAGCAGGCCCGCGGGGCGCGAGAGAGTGGTGTTGCCGACCACCAGGCCGTCGATCCCGAAAGCGACCGCCGCGTCGGTCACCGCCTCGATCCCCGCGCCGTCGAGGTCCGGCGCGACCTTGAGGAATATCGGACCCCGCGGCCCCAGCGCGCGCCGCGTCTCGGCGATCCGGCCGAGCAGATCGGCGAGGGCGCCCGCCGACTGCAACTCGCGAAGTCCAGGAGTATTGGGCGAGGAGACGTTGATCGTGAAATAGTCGGCGACATCCCACAGTCGGCGGAGCCCTGTCACATAGTCGCCGATCCGGTCGGGCGAGTCCTTGTTGGCCCCGATATTGGCCCCGACGACGCCCGTCCCGCGGGGCCGCGAAAGCCGGGCGGCGAAGGCCTCCAGTCCGCGATTGTTGAACCCGAGGCGATTGATCACCGCCCGGTCGGCGGTGAGGCGAAAGAGTCGCGGGCGGGGGTTTCCCGCCTGTGGCAGGGGCGTGGCGGTGCCGCACTCGATGAAGCCGAAGCCGGCCGTCAGCAGGGGCGCGAAGACCCGGGCATCCTTGTCGAAGCCGGCCGCCAGCCCTACCGGATTGGGCAGATCGAGTCCGGCGAGCGTTGTTTTCAATCGCGGCTGGAGCTCCGGCCGCGGTCGCGGGCCGAGGCCGGCGCCGAGCGCCGCCACCGCCAGGCGATGGGCGTCCTCCGGGTCGAAAAGACGCAGCGCCCGGGTGGCGAGACCGTGGATCGCGCTCATGGCGCCAAGTCGCCAAGCTCGGGGACTCCGTCCGGTCCGAGCGGCGCGGCGCGCGGCGCGCCGGCCAAGGCGCACGGAAGGGACCCATAAAGGTGGGGAAAGAGGGCGCCGCCACGCGACGGTTCCCACTTGAGGGCATCGCCGAGCGCCTCCGCCGCCACCGCGATCACCACCAGCCCCGCTCGTCCCCGGAAGTGACGCCGGGCGGTCTCCGGCGCCTGAACGGCGGTGGAAAAATGAATGAAACCGTCCGCGAGATCGACCGGCGAGCCGTCGAACCGGCCGGTCGCGGCGGCCGCCGTCCACTCGCTTCGGGCAAGGATCTTGTAGATCGGAGGCATCGGCCGACCGGCCCTCAATCGATTGTTTCGATCTGGTCGCGGACGAGGAAAAAGGCCTCGAGCGAAGCCCGGCCCCC
>JBDTKQ010000134.1:0-3416 GCA_039935235.1 Caulobacteraceae bacterium | reverse complement strand
GCCTGACCGACCACCGCGCGAACTCTTGAGAGTTGAACTGGACGGAGAGCTGCGCCATGGGCCGGGCGGAACGGGCAATCGCGGTGGTGGCCGGCGTGATCGTGATCGCCCTGGTGGCGGCCTATCTGGCGCTGCAGCGGCCGGATATCGCCTGGTCGACGCTCGAGGCGAAGTATGGCGACGCCCGATCGCGGTACATGGATCTGCCCGACGGCGTGCGTGTCCACTACCGCGATCAGGGAAACCCGGCCGGGCCGCCGGTGGTCATGGTCCATGGCTTCTCCGCCTCGCTTCAGGCGTGGGAGCCGTGGGTGGCGCGGCTTGGGAAAGACTATCGCATCGTCACCCTCGATCTGCCGGGTCACGGCCTCACCCGCGCGCCCGCCGGCTATGTCGCCTCGATCGACGGCTATGCCGATCTGGTTGACGCCGTCGCCCGATCGCTGAAGCTCGACCGCTATGTCGTGGTCGGCAACTCGATGGGCGGGGCGGTGGCGTGGGACGACGCCTTGCGCCACCCCGGCGACGTGCGCGGCCTGGTGCTGGTCGACGCGGCCGGCTGGCCATCGAAAGCGCGGGCGGGCGGGGGTCCGCTGATCTTCAGGATCCTGGGCAACCCGATCGGCAGAGCGCTGGTCCGCGACCTCGACATGCGACCCCTGATCAAGAGCGGGCTGCAATCGGCCTATCTCGACAAGAGCCTGGTCACCCCGGCGCTGGTCGATCGCTATGTGGAGCTGTCCCGCGCTCCCGGCCATCGCGACATCCTCCTGACGATCCGCGAGCGTCCCGCCGGCGCGCCGGTCACCGCCGAGACGTTCAACGCGATTCACGTGCCGACGCTGGTCATGCACGGCCAGAGCGACGCCCTCATTCCCGTGGCCGACGGACATGCCTTCGCCGCCGCCATCCCCGGCGCGCGGCTGATCGTCTATCCGGGCGTCGGCCACGTTCCGATGGAGCAGATCCCGGGCAGATCCGCCGCCGACCTGCGCCTGTTTCTCGCCGGCCTCGGCCCTTCCTGAGCGATGGGGCCTCCCGGGTTTGCCCTCGAGGGCGGCGGCGAGAGCCTCGTCTTCCTCACCCGCGAGCCCGGCGCCCCGCACCTTGTCTATTGGGGTCCGCGGTTGGCCGATCCCGACGCCGCCGTCGCCCTTGCCGACAGGCCCCTCGCGCCGGCGATGCTCGACGCCGGCGAGACCCTGTCGTGGCTGCCGGAAGCGGGTCAGGGATTCACCGGCCATCCGGCGATCCTCGGTCATCGCGAGGGGCGGGACCTCATCACCCGGATGGAAATCTCCGGAGTTGTCGCCGCGACGCGGTCCGCGCGCGTCACCATGGTCGATGAGCGCGCGGGGGTGGAGGTGGTGCTGCGCCTGGCGCTCGACGGCGCCACCGGTGTGCTGACCAGCCGCGCGGCGATCCGCAACACAGGCGCCGCGCCGCTGACCCTCGAGTGGCTGGCGGCGGGCGCCGTGCCATCGCCCCACGCCGAGATCATGAGTTTCGGCGGGCGGTGGGCCCGGGAGTTCACGACCGCCCGCCAGACCCTCGCCGGCGGGCTTTTGGTCAACGAGAACCGCACCGGCCGCACCTCGCACCACGCGCCGCCCTTCGTCATCGCCGGAGAGGCGGGCTTCGGCGAGGCGCGCGGCGAGGTCTTCGCCGCCCATCTGGCGTGGAGCGGAAACCACCGGATCCTCGCCGAGCGGCTACGCGACGGGCGGCTGCAAATCCAGGCGGGAGAGGCGCTGAGCCCGGGGGAGATCGTTCTTGGAGTGGGCGAAACCTATGAGACGCCGGCGCTCTACCTCGCGCGGTCGGACCTGGGATTGAACGGCCTTTCCGACCGTCTCCACCCCTTCGTGCGCGACACGGTGATGGGCGGCAGGCTGCGCGGCAAACCTCGTCCGGTCCACTGCAACACCTGGGAAGCGGTCTATTTCGATCATGATCCGGCGCGCCTGGAGGCCCTCGCCGACCAGGCGGCGGCCGTCGGCGCCGAGCGGTTCGTGCTCGACGACGGCTGGTTCGCCGGTCGGGCGAACGACCGCGCCGGCCTCGGCGACTGGTGGCCGGACCCGGTCAAATATCCGCGCGGCCTTGGGCCGCTGATCGGCCACGTGCGCGCCTTGGGAATGAGCTTCGGCCTGTGGGTCGAGCCGGAGATGGTCAATGCCGACTCCGACCTCTTCCGCGCCCACCCCGACTGGATCCTCGGAGAGCCGGGACGCGACCAGCCGCTGGGGCGTGGCCAATATGTTCTGGATCTCACGCGCCCGGAGGTGTCGGAGACGATCTTCCAACAGATCGACGCCCTCCTGCGCGCCCACCCCATCGCTTATCTGAAATGGGACATGAACCGCGATCTGACCCATGCGGTCAGCGACGGTCGCGCCGCGGTCCATCGTCAGACGATGGCGGTCTACGCCCTGATCGACAGGGTGCGGGCCGCTCACCCGGCGGTGGAGATCGAAAGCTGCGCCTCGGGCGGCGGCCGGGCGGACTACGAGATCCTGCGCCGGACCGACCGGATCTGGACCTCCGACTGCAACGATTCGGTCGAGCGCCAGCATATCCAGCGGGCGTTCTCGATCTTTTTTCCCCCGGAGATCATGGGCGCGCACGTCGGACCGGCGAAGAGCCACACCACCGCCCGCACCGCCTCCATGCGCTTCGCCGCCTTCACCGCCCTCGTGGGCCATATGGGGATCGAGGCGGACCTCGGGGCGCTGGGCGAGCGGGACACCGGACGGCTCGCGGCGGCGATCGCCGTGCACAAGCGCCTGCGTCCATGGCTGCACGCCGCGCGGACGCGCCGGCTGGAGCACCCCGACGCCGGCCTCCTCGCCACCGCCATGATCGCCGGGACCCGCGCCCTCATCCTCGCCGCCCAGGTGGCGACACCGATGTCCGCCACGCCCCGGCCGTTGCGGGTGAGCGGGCTGGCGCCGGGCGCGTGGACGATCCGGGAGATCGATCCGCCGAGGCGGGAACGGCGGACCGCGGCCGGGTCGGGTTTTCTGGCGCGTGGCGAGCCGGTCGCAACCTCGGCCGCCGCCCTCGCCCACGCCGGGCTTCCCCTCCCCATCCTCCACGCGGGCCAGATCGTCGCGTGGGAGGCCGAGGCCGTCGCGCCGGAGGGCGGGTGACGACCATCGCGCGCGCGGCGGCGCGGCAGAATCTGCTGGGAGAGGGGCCGGTATGGGACGCCGCCGCCGGGCGGCTCTGGTGGCTGGACATCAAGGGCGGGCGCCTGGAATGGCTGCACCCCGCCAGCGGGGAGACGGGCGCGGTGGCCGTGGAGGGTCAGGTGAGCGCGGTGGCCCCGCGCGCCGGCGGTGGGACGCTTCTGGCGGCGCGAAAGGATGGCGTCGGCCTCCTCGACCCGGTCACCGGCGCCTTCGCGCACCGCT
>JBDTKQ010000133.1:0-6771 GCA_039935235.1 Caulobacteraceae bacterium | reverse complement strand
GGGGCTACGCGACCGCCGGTCTTGGCCTCTTGCTCCCCCGGCTCCGCGCCCTGGGCCTGCCCCATGTCGACCTGACCACGGACCCGGACAATATCGCGTCGCAAAACGTGATCCTCGCCAACGGCGGCCGCCTCGTCGAACGCTTCCGCAAGACCTCGGCCTATGGCGGCGGCGAGGCGCTGCGGTATCGGATAGACCTGAGGTAGCTCCGCGTTCCGTCCTCCCTCCCCATGAATGTGGGGAGGAATGAAAGGCTATTCCGCGGCGAAGGCCAGCGTTGTGCCGGCGGTGAATCCCGTCTTGGCCGCGAGGGCGGCTTTCGCCGCCTCGTATTCGGCGGCGAGACGGGCGACCAGTTCTCCGGCGGTGGGAATCGATTTGACCGCGCCGATGCCCTGGCCGCAGCCCCAGATGTCCCGCCACGCCTTGGCCTCCTGATTTCCCCCCGAGCCGAAGTTCATCTTCGAGGGGTCGGCGGTGGGCAGATTGTCCGGATCGAGGCCGGCGCGCTCGATGCTCGGGCGCAGATAGTTGCCGAGGACCCCGGTGAAGAGGTTGGTGTAGACGATGTCCTCGCCGCCGCGCTCGACGATCATTTCCTTGTAGCCGTCCATGGCGTTGGCCTCCCTGGTGGCGATGAACGCCGAGCCGACATAGGCCAGATCCGCGCCCATGGCCTGGGCGGCGAGCACCGCGGCGCCGTTGGCGATCGCCCCGGACAGCGCGATCGGCCCGTCGAACCACTCGCGCAGCTCCTGGATCATGGCGAAGGGGGAGAGCCGGCTGGCGTGACCGCCGGCCCCCGCCGCCACGGGAATGAGGCCGTCGGCCCCCTTCTCGATCGCCTTGTGGGCGAAGCGGTCGGAGATCACGTCGTGCAGGACGACGCCGCCCCAACCGTGCACCGCGGTGTTGACGTCCTCCCGCGCGCCCAGCGAGGTGATCACCACAGGAACTTTGTATCTGGCGCACAGCTCGACGTCGGCCTCGAGGCGGTTGTTGGTCTTGTGGACGATCTGATTGACCGCGAAGGGGGCGGCGGGGGTTTCTGGATGGGCGCGGTCCCACGCGCTGAGCTCCTCGACGATCCGCGCCAGCCACTCGTCGAGTTGGGAGATCGGCCGGGCGTTGAGCGCCGGAAACGACCCGACGATCCCGGCCTTGCATTGGGCGATGACCAGATCGGGTCCCGAGACGATGAACAGCGGCGAGCCGCTCACCGGCAGGCGAAGACGGTCGCGAAGGACGGGGGGAAGGGCCATGGGATCTCCGGGGGATGCTGCGTCGCGGCAGCCATGCCCGATCTGGCTTACGACGTAAATATCGGATTTGGGCGGCGACCCCGCACCCCTTCGTTATCCCGGTCGGAGCGCAACGAAGTGGAGCGCGGCTCCGGAACCCGGCGGGCCGAGCGAATCGACGCCGCCCGGGGCGCTGAACTGGAAGAGCCGCGAACGGCGCGGGCCTCGCTCTGGCGCCGCCGGACAGGATTGAACTGTCGACCTCACCCTTACCAAGGGTGCGCTCTGCCACTGAGCTACGGCGGCTTCCCGTCACGGGAGGGGCGGGTGTTAGCGAACCGTGCGGCGGCTCTCAAGCGAAATCGCCTTGACCGGCCGCCGCGTGGGGTTAGGCCGGGGGCGATGGACGCCGAAAACAAACCACCCAAGCCGCCCGCCTCGCCCGTTCCGAAGGCCGCCGCGAAGGACCGCGAGACGCGGCTGGCGGCGGCGCTGCGGGCCAATCTGCGGCGCCGGAAAACCGGGGCGAAGGCGGACGATCCGGAGGGCTCTGGCGCCTGACCCGCGCTGCCGATATGAGCGTTGGTCTCACGCGGCAAGGGGACGCCATGGACCGCATCGCCATCGTCGGGGGCGCGCGACTGGAGGGAGAAATCCCGATCAGCGGCGCCAAGAACTCGGCCATCAAGCTGATGGCCGCCAGCTTGCTCACCGACGAGCCCCTGCGCCTGACCAATATGCCGAGGCTGGCGGACACCAGGTTTCTCGGCAAGCTCTTGCGCCGCCTCGGGACCGAGGTGGAGGAGATCGACGGGCCGGCGGGGGCGCAAACCATCCTTCGCACGCCGGAGATCGTCAGCACCATCGCCCCATACGATCTGGTGCGGCAGATGCGGGCCTCGTTCAACGTCCTGGGACCCCTTCTCGCGCGCACGGGTCAGGCCAAGGTCAGCCTTCCCGGCGGCTGCGCTATCGGCGCGCGGCCCGTGGACCTGCATCTGATGGCGCTCGAGGCGCTCGGCGCGCGAATCGACCTGCACGAGGGCTATGTCTATGCCCAGGCGCCGCGCGGCCTGAAGGGCGCGACCATCCATTTCCCGTTCAGTTCGGTGGGCGCGACCGAGCACGCCATGCTGGCGGCGGTGCTGGCGCGCGGCGAGACGGTGCTCGTCGGCGCCGCGTGCGAGCCGGAGATGGTCGATCTCGCCGATTGCCTCAACGCCATGGGGGCGAGGATCGAGGGGGCCGGCCGCTCGACGATCCGCATCGTCGGCGTCGAGCGGCTGGGGGGAACGACCTGGGCGGTGGCCCCCGACCGGGTGGAGACCGGCACCTACGCCCTCGCCACGGCCATGGCCGGCGGGGAGGTGCGGCTGACCAACACGCGCGCCGACCTCATCGAATCGCTGCTGGTCAAGATGGAGGAGGCGGGGGTCGAGGTGGAGCGGCGAAACGACGGTCTGACCATTCGCCGCAACGGCGCGCGGCTGCGGGCGGTGGAGGTCAGCACCGACCCATACCCCGGATTCGCCACCGACCTTCAGGCCCAGTTCATGGCCCTGATGACCCTTGCCGATGGCGAGAGCGTGGTGCGCGAAACGATCTTCGAGAACCGCTTCATGCACGTCCCCGAACTGGCCCGCCTCGGCGCCGACATCACGGTCGCCGGCGGCGAGGCGCGGATCCGCGGCGTGGACTGTCTCGAGGGCGCTCCGGTGATGGCAACCGACCTGCGCGCCTCGGTCAGCCTGGTGATCGCCGCCCTCGCGGCGCGCGGGGAAACGGTGGTCGACCGGGTCTATCATCTCGATCGCGGCTTCGAGCGACTGGAGGAAAAGCTGTCGGCGTGCGGCGCGAATGTGCGGCGGATCGGCGGCGGCGACGGGGGATCCCCGACATGACGGCCCCGGCGCTGCGGCTTCTGGCGGAGGATGCCGACGACCTGGCGGTGATCTCGGCGGCGCTGCAGGACGCGGTCACCCGCATCGGCGACATCCGGTGGGAGCCGCGGGGGCGGCGCCTGACGATCGCCTTCAACCGCTTCCGCTGGGAGGCCGAGGCGGGCGCCGGCGAGCGGGTTCGCGCGGCCTTGCAGTTGGGGGGCGTCCTGGCCGTGAAGGCCCGCAACCTGCGGCCCGAGGCGACCGGCGCCGTTCTCGAGCTTCTCGCGCTCGCCTTCGAGCCGGGCGAGGCGCCGGGCGGGCGGGTGACCTTCACCTTCGCCGACGGTGGCGACCTGGCCGCGAGCGTCGAGTGCATCGACGCCGCCCTCGCCGACCTCTCGGCGCCGTGGCCGGCGCCGCACACGCCCGGCCACGACGCCTAGGCGATGCGGCGGTTCGTTGCGTCGGACGCGGGTTTCGACGCCGCCTTCGCCGCCTTCCTCGCCGAGCCGCGCGGTTCGCCCGCCGACGTGGAGGCGGTGGTGGCCGACATCGTCGAAGCGGTCCGACGCGAGGGTTTGGCCGCCGTGCTCCGCTTCACGCGGGAGTTCGACGGGGTCGAGCTGAACGCCGGGACAATGCGGGTCACACGCGCGGAAATCGAGGCGGGGGCCGCGCTTTGCCCGGCGGAAGTGCGCGCGGCGCTGGCCTTCGCGGCGGCGCGGATCGGCGACTATCATCGGCGGTCGATGCCGACGGACGGCGCGTGGACGGACGCCGCCGGGGTGCGTCTCGGCTGGCGATGGACGCCGATCGAGGCTGTGGGGCTCTATGTTCCGGGCGGCCGCGCCGCCTATCCCTCGACGGTTCTGATGAACGCCATTCCGGCGCGGATCGCCGGGGTGGGCCGGATCGTCATGGTCACCCCTCCCGGCGGCCTCGCTCCAGCTGTGCTCGCGGCGGCGCGCGAGACCGGAGTGGAGGAGATCTGGCGCGTGGGCGGCGCCCAGGCGTTGGCCGCCCTGGCCTTCGGCGCCGGACCCATCGCCCCGGTGGACAAGATCGTCGGCCCCGGAAACGCCTTCGTCACCGCCGCCAAGCGGCGCCTTTACGGCGCCGTGGGCATCGATTCCCTCGCCGGGCCGTCGGAGATCGTGGTCGTCGCCGACGCCGCGAACGATCCGGCATGGATCGCCGCCGATCTGTTGTCCCAAGCCGAACACGATCCGGACGCCCAGTCGATCCTGATCACCGACGACGCGGCCTTCGCCGAGGCGGTGGTCTCGGCGGTCGCCGGTCAACTGGCGAGCCTGCCCACCGCCAAGGTCGCCGCCGCCTCATGGCGGGACCACGGGGCCGTCGTCGTCGCGCCGCTCGCCGCCCACGCCGGTCTCGTCGACCGGATCGCCCCCGAGCACGTGGAGCTGGCGATCCAGGAGCCGGAGCGCCTCGCGGCGACGATCCGCCACGCCGGCGCCATCTTCCTCGGCCGCCACGCGCCCGAAGCGATCGGAGACTATGTCGCGGGATCGAACCACGTCTTGCCGACCAGCCGGGCGGCCCGGTTCTCCTCGGGCCTGTCGACGATGGACTTCCTCAAGCGCACCTCGATCGTCGGCTGCGACGCCGCCGCCTTCGCCCGTCTCGCCGAGGCAACGGTTACGCTGGCAACGGCCGAGGGCCTCGCGGCCCACGCCCGCTCGGTCTCGATCCGAACGAACCGTTCCTGATTTTTTCCCGGGCGGCGCTTCCGCGAAGACGGACACAGAGGCACGGAGGAAGCACGGAGGTGTCGTGCGGATCGGTCAGCTTCGGCGACCCTGTAATTGATGGCGATCTTCGCGCCCACTACGCATTCCAAACTCCTTATCTCCTCCGTGCCTTCCTCCGTATCCTCCGTCGTTTTCTTCGCCGCGAGCGGAACCATGGACGGGTGGGACGTCGCGCTCACGGATGCTCCGGTGGCCTAAGCGGGCGAGACCGGGCAAAAGGGGGTCATGCCCTCCGACCCGGTCAAACACCGGCTGCAATCCGTGGTCCTCGACGAGGAGTCCCTGGCCGCCGCCTCGCGTGACCAGGAGCAGGAACGGCAGATCGCCATCTTCGATCTTCTGGAGGAGAACCATTTCGCGCCCGCCGGCGCCGAGGGTGGGCCTTACGATCTGGCGATCGCCCTGATCGACAACCGCCTCGCCCTGGACATCGCCGGCCCGAATTACCAACGCAGGCACCTGCTGTCGCTCTCGCCGTTGCGCGGCGTGGTGCGCGACTATCGGATGATCTGCGAGAGCTATTACCAGGCGATCCGCAACGCTACGCCCCAACGGATCGAGGCTTTGGACATGGGCCGCCGCGGCCTGCACAACGACGGCTCGGCCGTGCTTCAGGCCAGGCTGGCGGGCAAGGTGGACACCGACCTCGACACGGCGCGGCGTCTGTTCACCCTGATCTGCGCGCTGCACTGGCGAGGCTGAGGGTGGCGGAGCCGGGCGCGGTGCTGTTTGCCTGCACGCTCAATCGCGTGCGCTCGCCAATGGCCGAGGGACTGACCAAACGCCTGTTCGGGACTCGCGTCTTCGTCGACAGTTGCGGCCTGCGTCCCGACGACGGGCCGCCCGACCCCTTCTCCGTGGCCGTGATGGACGAGGTCGGCGTCGATCTTTCGGCTCACCGCCCCAAGACCTTCGACGAGCTCGAGGACGACTCCTTCGACCGGGTGATCTCTCTGAGCCCGGAGGCGCACCACCGCGCCGGGGAGCTGGCCCGGGGCCGGGCGGTCGACATCGAATACTGGCCCACCCTCGATCCGACGCTCGCCTCCGGCTCCCGTGAGAGCGTGCTCGAGGCCTACCGGCAGGTGCGCGACAGTCTCGAGGCGCGCATCCGCACCCACTTCGGCCCGACGCTCACCTTCGGCGGCTGAGCCGCCAGGCGCCTGCGGCTGCCTCTTCCGCGGGAGAGGAACGGACCCGTTCTGCCGGCGCGGGAAGGTGGGGGAAACAGCCAATGGCGGCGAAGGAGGTGTCACGGGTTGGCGACGGCGTAGCCCTCGATGCGGACGAAGGCGAAGCCGTCACGGCTCGCCTCGGCTTCGTCCTGGGGTCCGGCGGTGAGGCGTCCGGCGCCGGCGGCGTCGCGATAGCGCTTCAGCGCGACCCAGCCGGGAGCCGGCTCGGTGCGCACGAATCCCTGAAGGCCCGCGTAGACATAGCCGGCGTCGAGCGCCTCGGTTTCCGATTGGTCGGTCGCCACCGTCTCGTGACGCTTCGCGCTCTCGTTCCCGTAGAGCTTCAGCCTCCGCATTCCCGGTGCTTCGTCGGTCGGAACAAGGGCCTCGGTGCGCACCCGGCGATAGCCGTCGGCGAGAAGGCGCTCCACCGCCGGCCGCGCCGCGGCGAAGGCGGCGTCGCCGCCCGCGTTCTCGAACAGATCGAGCGGGGCGAGCGGTGCGGAGGCCGCGGCGTTCGCCGACGGCGTCGTCGACGGGGTCGCCTCGCACGCGCCGGTCACGCGCTGAAAGGTCAGGGTCCCGCCCTCGAAAGCCTGACGCTGACCGTCCGGGGTATTGGCCGGCTCGGCGATGGGCAGGCCGAGCCAGCCGCCCGCGCCGCCGCACTGGAAATAGCGGCGGTAGCAGCCGGTCACCG
>JBDTKQ010000132.1:0-3451 GCA_039935235.1 Caulobacteraceae bacterium | reverse complement strand
TGCTGGCTCTGATGGGGGCGCCGGCGGAAGGCGCGATCCAGCTTCCGGCCATGCCGCTCGGCGCCCACGTCGCCGAGGACTACCGGACCACCAGCCTGTCGCTCAAGGCCCATCCGTGCCGGTTTTTCCGCCCCGTTCTCGACAGCCTCAGGGCCTCGACCGCGGCGGGGTTGCGCACGCGCAAGGATGGCCGGCGGTTGTGCGTCGGCGGCCTCGTCCTCATCCGCCAGCGCCCGGGCACCGCCAAGGGGGTGGTCTTCCTCACCCTCGAGGACGAGACCGGCTCGGCCAATGCGGTGGTCTGGCGCGACGTCTTCACGGCCAACCGCAAGGCGGTGATGACCGCCCGCTTTCTGGTCGTCCACGGCCGCCTTCAACGGGCCGGCGAGGTGATCCACGTGGTCGCCGAACGCTTCACCGACCTCACCGGCCGCCTCGCGGAATTGAAGTGCGACGAAGGCGGAGACGTCGCCGCCCTCGGCCGCAGTCGCGACTTCCACTGAGCAATCGCTCTACCGCGAGGTGGTCATGGTCGAGGGGACCCAGCCGCGGTTGCCGTTCTCGTCGTCGATCTCCATCCACACCCCGTTACGCTGGCCGGTGGGATAGACCGACGCCCCGGGACCCAGGCTGTAGACCACTCGCGCGCCGCCCGACGGGGCGCCGCGCACCTGAACCGGCCCGGTGGTGCGCTGGCTGGCGACCGGAGCGTTGGCCTGGGTCTGGCCGGGCTGTTGCGCCTGCATGTAATGCACAAGATCGGTGAAGGCGTTGAAATAGGCGGCCGTGATCACCTTGCCGATATCGGTGTCGGTATAGCCGCTGCCTGCCAGGGCCCCGAAGCCGCCCCACGTGCCGATACCGCCCCCCCCGCCAAAGGAAACGTCGCTCTTCTGCGCCACCCCCTCGGCGACATAGAGCTGCTCGGTGGTCCGCGCGTCTTCCAGCGTGATCAGGGTGTGGGCCTCGGACTTCTTGACCCGCAGACCGCCGGCCAGCGCGCCGAAGCCCCCGGGAATGAAGCTTCCAGCGAGGGCGCCGATATTCGAGCCGCCGGAGTTGCGGTTGGAATTGGCGATGTCCGGAACGATGAAATAGTCGGCGGCGGCGATCTGGCCGCGCCCGAGGTTGGAGCCACGCTGAAGATCGCCCGAACTGTTCAGCGCCGATTCCTGGTTGCGCATGGCTAGGCCGCCGTTGCGGTCGACGATCCGCAGGCACCCCGACCGCAGCGCGAACAGTTTGAGCAGGGCTTCGGGGTTGGACAAGCCCAGCCCCTCCCACCAGCGGTTCTGCGGCTCCATGATCGCGGCGCGGCCGAGGGGCCGGTCGCAGTGGGGAAGTTCCGGCGTCGCCGCGTTCTTCGGCCCGTGCTTGTCCATGCCGTACTGGGCGAGGGCCGGCGTCGCCGCCGTCGAGAGCGCCCATCCCAAGCAAAGCGCGCCGACCAGAAATCCACGCATGAGCCACCCCTCCTTCGTGCCGGAGGGAGACTATGCCTTCGTCGCGCCGGCTTCAACGCCGGCCGTTCAGGCGTTTTGGAAACGCTTGCCGTCGGCCACGAGTTTTTCGAGCAGGGGGGCGGGCTTGTAGGCCTCGCCCATGGTCGCCTCGTACTCCCGCATCTTGCCCAGCACCTTGTCCAGTCCGACCCGATCGCCCCAGAACATCGGGCCGCCGCGATAGACCGGCCAGCCGTAACCGTTCTCCCAGATGACATCGATGTCGCTGGCGCGGATCGCCTTGCCCTCGGCGAGGATTTTCGCCCCCTCGTTGACCATCGGATAGAGGCAGCGCTCGAGGATTTCCTCATCGCCGATCGTCCGCGGATTGACCCCGGATTTCGCCACGAAGTCTCTGATGATCTTCTCGGTCACCGGCGAGGGGTGGGCGATACGGTTCTCGTCATAGTCGTAATAGCCGGCCCCGGTCTTCTGGCCGCGGCGATCCATTTCGCAGAGGACGTCGCGGATGGTCTCGCCCTTGGAGTTTTCCTTCACCCAGCCGATGTCGAGGCCGGCCAGATCGCTCATCGCGAAGGGACCCATGGGAAAGCCGAAGTCGAAGAGCACACGGTCGATATCCCACGGCATGGCCCCCTCGAACATCAGCTTCTGCGCCTCGCGCTGACGCTGACCGAGGATGCGGTTGCCGACGAAGCCGGGGCAGACCCCGACGAGGACGGCGATCTTGCCGATCTTGCGGGCGAGCTTCATCGCCGTGGCGATGACGCTATTGGACGTGTGATCGGCGCGGACCACTTCCAGCAACTTCATCACGTTCGCCGGCGAGAAGAAGTGCAGGCCGATCACCGCCTCGGGCCGCTTCGTCACCCCGGCGATCTCGTCGATGTTCAGCGCCGAGGTGTTGGTGGCGAGGATCGCCCCCGGCTTGCAGATGGCGTCGAACGTGCGGAAGATATCCTTCTTGATGTCCATGCGCTCGAACACCGCCTCGATGACCATGTCGGCGCTCGCCAGATCGTTCATGTCCAGCGAGCCCTCGATCAGGCCCATGCGCGCCTCCACGTCGGCCGCGGTGATGCCGCCGCGCGAGGCGGTGCGCTCGTAGTTCTTGCGGATCGTGGCGAGGCCGCGGTCGAGGGCGTCCTGTTTCACCTCGACCAGCGTCACCGGAATGCCGGCGTTGGCGAAGTTCATGGCGATGCCGCCGCCCATGGTGCCGGCGCCGACGATGCCGACGCTCTCCACCGCGATCAGCGGGGTATCCTCCGGCACGTCGGGAATCTTGTTGGCCTGACGCTCGGCGAAGAAGGCGTAGCGCTGGGCGGCGCTCTGGGGGCCGGTCATCAGCTCCATGAACAGCGTCCGCTCGGTCTTCAGTCCCTCGTCGAACGGCTGGTTCACCGCCGCCTCGATGCAGCGGATATTGTATTCGGGGGCGAGAAAGCCGCGGAACTTGCGGGCGTTGGCCTTGCGGAAGGCGGCGAAAATCTCCGGGTGGCCCCGCGCCGCCTCCACCTTGTCGTTCATCTCGCGAACCTTCTTGAGCGGCCGGCCCTCGGCGGCGACCTTGTGGGCGAAGGCGACCGCTCCGTCGCGAAGCCGGCCCTCCGGCACGATCTCGTCGACGAGGCCCATGGCGAGGCATTGCCTCGCCGGCACATGCTGGCCGGTGGCGACCATTTCCAGGGCCTTTTCCACCCCGACGATGCGCGGCAGCCTCTGGGTCCCTCCGGCGCCGGGAAGCAGTCCCAGCGCCACTTCCGGCAGGCCGCATCGCGCCGAGGGGACGGCGACCCGGTAGTGACAGGCCAGAGCCACCTCCAGCCCGCCGCCCAGCGCGGTGCCGTGGATGGCGGCGATCACCGGCTTGGACGATCCTTCGATGGCGTCCTGCACGGCGAACAGGCTGGCCCCCTTCTGGGCCGCCCCGAACTCGGTGATGTCGGCCCCCGCGATGAAGGTGCGTCCCTCGCAGACGATGACGA
>JBDTKQ010000131.1:0-5117 GCA_039935235.1 Caulobacteraceae bacterium | reverse complement strand
CGACGCCGGACGACATTTCCGCCATGGCGGCGATCGTGCGCGAGGCGGTGGCGGCCGGCGCCCTGGGCTTTTCCACCTCGCGAACCATGCTCCATCGCTCGGGGGACGGCGAGCCGGTGCCCGGCACCTTCGCCGGGGCGGACGAGTTGATCGGCATCGGCGAGGCCATGGGCGAGATCGGCCACGGCGTCTTCGAGATCGCCTCCGACATGACTCCCGCGGAAGACGAGTTCCGCTGGATGACGGCGTTGGCGGCGAAAACCGGCCTGCCGGTGACCTACGGCCTTCTCCAGTCCCCGATGCAGCCGCAAAAGTGGCGAGAGATCCTCAAGATGACCGAGGATGCCCAGGCCGCCGGGGCCAATGTCGTCGCCCAGATCGCCTGTCGCCCCACCGGCCTGGTGCTTGGCTGGCAGAGCACGGTGCATCCCTTCAGTACGCGGACCGCCTATCGCGACATCGCTTCGCTGCCATTCGCCGAGCGCCTCGAACGCCTGCGCGATCCGGCGGTCCGCGCCGGGATTCTCGCCGAGGCGCCGCCGCCGCTTCCCGGGTTGGGGGCGATTCTCACCCAGGGGTTCGACCGCATGTTCCGCCTCGACCAGGCGGGAGGGCTCGACTACGAGCCATCGGCGACCGACAGCGTCGCGGCGAGCGCGGCGCGGACCGGGGAAAAGCCGGACGCCATCGTCTACGACATGCTGATGGAGAACGAAGGGCGCGGGTACATCTATCTGCCGCTGCTCAACTACGCCGAGTTCAACTTCGACCACATCCACGAGATGATGGAGCACCCGGCGACCGTTCTCAGCCTGTCGGACGGCGGCGCCCATTGCGGCGTGATCTGCGACGCCAGTTTCCCCACCTACATGATCACCCATTGGGCGCGGGACCGAAAACGCGGCCCGCGTCTGCCGCTCGAAAGGGTGATCTCGATGCAGACCCGGGACACGGCGCGGCTCTACGGTCTGAACGACCGCGGGGTCATCGCGCCGGGAATGAAGGCCGACCTCAACCTGATCGATCTGGCCGCGCTGGAGATTCTCCCGCCGGAAATGGTGTTCGACCTTCCCGCGAAGGGGCGGCGGCTGATCCAGAAGGCGCGCGGCTATCGCGCGACCATCGTCGCGGGCGTGGTGACCTTCGAAAATGGCGAGGCCACCGGGGATCTCCCCGGCAAACTCATCCGTGGCCCGCAATCGGCGCCCATGGCGCTCGCGGCGGAGTAGGCCTTCACCCGCATGGCGGAGGGGGGGCGATCGGTCGCCGTAAATCCTCCGCCAGACCCTCGCCCATCAGGTCGATGAAGTTGTCGCGATAGAAACCGTCGATTTCAGCCGGCGCCGCGTCGGCGAGGGCGTCGCCGAAGCGCTTCATGGGATTGCGGCCCCCCTCGACATGGGGGAAGTCGGAGGAGAAGAGGCACACCTGCTCGCCGCTGTTGCGAACAATCCAGCCGGTGTCCTCGTGCGGATAGGGCGTGACGCGCACCTGGCGCCGGACGATCTCGCTGGGACGCGCCGACAGTCGGTGAAGTCGCTCCTCGTTCTTGAAGAAGGCGGCGTGGGCCGAATCCATCGACCGCATCCATCCCGGGAGCCACGAGGCGCCAAGCTCGATGGCCCCGAACTTCAGCGTCGGAAAACGGTCCATCACCCCATCGATGATCATCGCCGCCAAAGTGGTCATCACCGAACCGGGGATGGCCATAAAGCTCACCGAGGTGAAATTCTCCTCGCCGCCGTGGAAATCCTTCACCCGCGGCATGCCGTTGTCGAAGTATGCGGCCTCGAGTTTTTCCTCGCCTCCCACGTGAAAGAGAACGGGGATGCCCGCCTCACGCGCCTGGGCCCACACCGGATCGAAGCCGACATGGCTGGGAGAGCGTCCCGCCGTGGGGCGTGAGGCGATGAGCAGAGCCTTGGCGCCCAGCGCGATGGCGTCGCCCGCGGCCTTCGCGGCCAGATCGAAGTCGGCCAACGGCACGTATCCGGTGGCGAGAAGCCTGCGGTCGACGGCGCAGAAATCGGTCATCATCCGGTTGTGAGCCTGGGCGGCGGCGTAAGCCAGGCCCACGTCGGGACCGTCGTCGAGGCCGAAATTGCCAAGGCAGAAGGTCGTGAAGACGAGTTGGCTGGAGAAACCGAGCAGGTCGATCGCCGCGGGGCGGTCCTCGCGGCGGAAGGCGCCAAGGGCGTCGTGGTTCTTGCGCAGAAGGATGTTCCCGGCGTCACCCGCGCGAAAGGCGGGGTCCTGGTGGCGCGCGCGGACGCGCTCCTCCCAGCCGGGGGCGGGCGTCTCGCGCTTGCGACGGAAGATGGGGAGGGCGTGGTAGGCTTGGCGGAAGGTTGGATCGAACCACGGATCGAGGCAGTCGGGCAGTTCCATGAGATGGGAATCGGCGTCGTGAACGATGCGGTTTTCGACATAGGCCATGGCGTGGTCCTCCGGGACGCGGACGATTTCACCGCCAAGCGACGGCCAATACAATGGCTATTCGTCGTGGGGTGGATGGCGATCGCGACCGGACCCTCGGCGGCCGCCCCATCGCCGATGGCCTCCGACGCCGCGGAAAGGGCGGCGGTTCTGGTATTGAGCCGCGATCTGCTCGCGAGCGACAGTGCCACGGAGGTGCTCCGCCGCGAGTGCGCGGAGGATCATCTGGCCAGCCCGCCGGCGATCCGGGCGGTGCGGATCGGCGGCCCGGAGGAACAGGCCAGCGCCGAGGTTCGCGCGCGTCTCGGGGCCGCGCCGGGCCAGACGGTTGCCTACCGTCATGTCCGGCTGATGTGCGGTGGCCACATCATGTCGGATGCGGACAACTGGTATTTGCCGCGGCGGTTGACGGCCGCGATGAACCGCGCGCTCGACCAGACGCAAGTCCCGTTCGGCGTGGCCGTGCGACCGCTTGGATTTCATCGGCGCACCATCGGCGTGGAAACTCCCTCCAACGGGAAATCCCCACTCATCCACCGCGCGATCCTGGTGGATGCGGCGGGCACGCCGTTCAGTTACGTGGTCGAACGCTACACCCGCGAGGCGTTGGCGCTCACGCCCCGTCGCTGAATACCGGCGCACGCTTTTGTAGATTGGCCAACACCGCCTCGACCTGGTTGGGGCTGCCGATGAGGGCCAGCTGTTCGCGGGTTTCGTCGAGGAATCCCGAGGCGGGATCGGCGGTCACCGCGGCGTTGAGCAGGCGCTTGGAGGCGCGGATCGCGTGGGGGTTCTTGCCGGCGATCTCGCGGGCCACCGCGAGGGCCTCGGCATGGGGATCGGCGCAGACGCGGGTGGCGAACCCCATGGCATGAGCCTCCTCCCCGGAAAACACCCGGCCGGTATAGGTCAGCTCACGGACGACATCCTCGCGCGCCAGGTGACGCATGAGCTGGGTGCCGGCCATGTCCGGGACGAGACCCCATTTGATCTCGAGGATGGCCATGCGCGTGTCGGGAGCGACGAAGCGCATGTCGGCGCCGAGCGCGAGCTGGAAGCCGCCGCCGAAGGCGACGCCGTGCACCGCGGCGATCACCGGAACGGGAATTTCCCGCCACACCCAGACGGCGTATTGGGCGCGGTTGGCGATGCCATGGGTGCGCGCGCCGAGGCCCTCGTCCCGAGGGGCTCCGGGGGTCTTCGGGTCCGCGGCCATACGCCCGAAATTGCCCATGTCGAGGCCCGCGCAAAAGGCGCGGCCGGCGCCGGAAAGGACCACGGCGCGAACCCCCGCTTCGGCCTTCAGGCGCTCGCCCGTCGCCACGAGGGCGGCGAACATGGCGTCGTCAAGGGCGTTCATCTTGTCGGCGCGGACCATGCGCACGTCGGCCACGCCGCCATCGATGGTCACCGTCACGCGGTCGTTCATCGTTTCATGTCTCCATCATCCCGAACGAATCCGCCCCGCTCATCCCCGCGCGCCGCGGGCGACGCCGACGGCGAGGGCCGCGAGCACCCCTACCGCCAGAACAAAGGGGAGGGCGGCGGGCGCGAGGACGTGGGTCGCGAGGCCGGCCGCGCAGATCGCCACCGCCGCCAAGGCGGTGAGAGTCAGCCACAGGTCGGCGGCGAACATCTTGAAGATTTCCGCCGCGAGGGCGCGCAGGACGTTCATGCCAGGGTCCTCCCGGCGGTCCGCCGCACGGCCGCGGCCATGACGATGCCCGCGGCGAGATAGAGGGCGACCAGGCCACCGATCGCCCAGTCCCCCCCGGGCCACGGCGTCCCCAGTCCCTCGCAACACCAGAAGACGCCAAAACCGGTGAGGAGGGCGCCGACGGCGAACTTCATGCTGTTCTCCGGGATCTTGGCGAGGGGCGCGCGAAGCACAATTCCCGCGGCGAGAACCAGAGCGCATGCCGCCGCCGCGCCGATCGCGGCGGGCAGGAGAAGTCCCGGTCGGGCGCCGACCGCCAGAACGATGAACACCACCTCCGTCCCTTCAAGCAAAACCGCCTTGAACGCGGCCATGCCCGCCAGCCAGTCGCCTGCCGCCCCATGGGCGTCGCTTTGGCGGCGAAGAGCCTCGGTCTGTTTGGCATAGGCGGCGGTCTCGTCATGCAGCGCCACCGCCCCGCCGGCGCGGAGCACCGCCTTTCGCAGCCATCCAAGGCCGAAGACCAGCAGAAGGACGCCGATCACGAACTGGAGGCCGTGGATCGGGACCGACGCCAGCAAGGGTCCGAAGAAGGCGACGGCGATCGCGAGCAAGACGAGGGCCGCGACCGTTCCGACGATGGCCGGGCGCGGACCGCGAACCACGCTCACCGCCAGGACGATGGTGAAGGCCTCGACCACCTCCACCGTCGAGGCGATGAACGCGGCGCCGACGACCGGCAGGGCGGTGGCGAGGCTGATCATGGCGCCTCTATGCCCCGAAGGCTCGACCGCGCAAAGCCCTCGCGGCCCATTGGGAAAGCTTAATCGGCGGGACTGTCGATAGGCGCCGCGACGATCGTGTATGGTCCGGCCTCGATCATCCCCGGGAGCTCCGTCTTGACCGCATCCTCATTCCGCCACGCCGCCTCCATCGCCGTTCTCGCCACGACCGCGGTCGTTCTGGCCCTTCCGACCCTGGCCGCCGCCGCGCCGACCGGCGCCTCTGGACTCAAGATCGTCGG
>JBDTKQ010000130.1:0-7713 GCA_039935235.1 Caulobacteraceae bacterium | reverse complement strand
GCGTCGACGCCTTCGCGCCCCGCCTGTCGTTCTTCTGGAACGCCGGCATGAACTACTTCATGGAGGTCGCCAAACACCGGGCCGCCCGGCTGCTGTGGGCTAAGCTGATGCGCGACCGCTTCGCTCCCGCCGACCCTCGATCCCTTTGTCTGCGGGCGCACACCCAGACCAGCGGCTGGAGCCTGGCGGCGCGGGACGTGTTCAACAACGTCGCCCGCACCACGATCGAGGCCATGGCGGCGGTCGCCGGCCAGACGCAGAGCCTCCACACCAACTCCCTCGACGAGGCTCTCGCCCTTCCCACCGATTTTTCCGCCGCCATCGCCCGTAACACCCAGCTCTTCCTACAGAACGAAAGCGGCCTGACCGCGATCGTCGATCCGTGGGGCGGGAGTTTTTACGTCGAGCGGTTGACCCACGATCTCGCCGTCCGGGCGCTCGGTCACATCGCCGAGGTGGAGGCCTTGGGCGGAATGGCCGCGGCCATCGCCGAGGGGCTGCCGAAACGGCGGATCGAGGAGGCCGCCGCCCGAACCCAAGGGCGGATCGACAGCGGCCGGCAGGTGGTGGTCGGGGTGAACCGCTACGAGACCGTGGAGACCGACGAGATTCCCATTCTGGCGGTGGACAACTCCGCCGTTCTGGCCAGCCAACTCGAAAAACTCGACCGTCTCAAGGCCGATCGCGATGGCGTGCGCGTCGAAAAGGCCTTGACCGCGCTGGAAGCGGGCGCACGGGGCGGCGCCAACCTTCTTGAGCTTTCGGTGGAGGCGGCGCGCGCCCACGCCACCGTCGGCGAGATCAGCCTCGCCCTCGAACGCACCTTCGGCCGTCACCGGGCCAAGCCCGAGGTGGTGCGCGGAATCTACGCAAAGGAAGCGGCGTCCTCGCCCAAGATCGCCCGCGCCCGCGCGACGATCGCCGCCTTCGCCGAGGCGGACGGGCGGGCGCCCTCCATCCTCGTCGCCAAGATGGGGCAGGACGGCCACGACCGGGGGCAGAAGGTCATCGCCACCGGTTTCGACGATCTGGGGTTCGCGGTGGACGTTGGCGCCCTTTTCGCCACCCCCGCCGAAACCGCCCGCGAGGCGGCGGCCAAGGGTGTTCACGTCATCGGCGCCAGCTCGCTGGCCGCCGGCCACCTCACCCTCATTCCCGAACTGCGCGCGGAACTCGAACGGCTGGGGCGAGGCGATATCATGATCGTCGTCGGCGGGGTCATACCCAAGGCGGATTTTGCCACCTTGAAGGCGGCCGGCGCCCGCCTGATCTTCCCTCCCGGCACGGTGGTCGCCGACGCCGCCGCCGCCATCGTCGAGGAACTCAACCGCGACCTCGGCTACGCACAGGGCCACGCGACGCCGCCTTGACGGTCACAGCAGATCGAGAGCGCGCGCCCGCCCCGCCGCGTCGGTTCTGTTCCTCGCGCCCAAAATCGCCTGAACGGTCGCCAGGTGGCTCTTGACGGTGGCCGGCGAGAGTCCGAGCGAAAGGGCGATTTCCTTGTTCGACCGGCCAGCCGCCGCGAGCCGCAAGACCTCGAGCTGTCTCGCGCTCAGTGGACCCGCGGGCGGCTGTACGACCGCCGGCGTCGGGGCGCCCTCCCGCGCGAATCGTGCGGCGGCGATGTCCACCAGCCGCGCCGGAGTGGTTTGACGACCGGAGCGCGCCCGGGCGCCGGAGTGTCCGGCTAGGGCGCTCCGGAAACTCTCACGTCCGGCGCCGCGCCCGGCTCGATATCCACGTCGAAGGTCTCGAGGAAACGGCAGACCATCATATAGTAGCCGACCGTGAGGGTCAGCTCCTGAAGCGCCTTGACGCCGAGGCGGGTTTTCACCGGTTCGAAGGTCGCCTCGCCGGCGCGGACATTGGCGACGAGGTCGTCGGTAAACGCCATGACCTCACGCTGCGCCGGATCGAGCACCGCCGCTGCCGGACCCTCGTGGATGGCGGCGATCAGGGCGTCGGACATGCCGATCCGCTGGCCGATGCGCTCGTGCTGCCAGACCTCGTAGGTCGCTCCCGAAAGCACCCCCACGCGAATGATCGCGATCTCGCGCAGCACCGAATCGAGGCTGGTGAAGTTGAGGATCTGGGTCCCGAGCTTCGTGAACCCGTCGATCAACTCCCCGGCATGACCCATCATCCGAAAGATGTTGAGCGGCGGCAGCTTCTCATACGCCCGCGCCGCCCGCCCGGTGGCCGCGGCGGGATCGAAATAGGGTATCCGCGCCATGTGTCCTCCCGTAAACGCCGGAGACACCCTAGCAGGCTGGTGGGTCCGGCGTCAGCCTTCGGCGGCGAGGCGGCGCGCCTGTTCGACCCACGCGTCGCGCATCGGCCGGCCCTTGAGGCTGAGTTCGCGGTCGAAGTCCGCCGCCTCTTCGGCGGTCCACGCGGCGAGCTGGGCGAAACGGGTCACGCCGCGGGCGGCCAGAGCGTCGGCCAGCCTCGGACCGACACCGAACAGCCGGGTCAATTCATCGGGCCGCGCCTCCGGCGCCGGCTCCATGGCCACGACGACGTCCTCGACGGCCGGGATCGTCGCGACCGCGAGCTGCGCCGGAGCCGGAGCCGGAGCCGGCGCGCCGAGGACGGCTTCGAGATTGGTCGGCCGCGCCCAACGGCTCATCCACCACCAGGCAGCCCCCGCGCTCGCCGCGGCGCCGAAGACGATCCACAGGGGCGAGGCCATGCCGATCGACAGGCTGACCGCCTTTTCCGCGCCAGACCGGGCCGCGACCGCACTCGTTTGGTCCTGAAACGCCATGAAAAATGTCTCCTCGAAAAGTTATGGTGCGGTGCAACATATCACGAATCCGAACGCGCGCCACCCCTCTATCGGACGAACCATGCACGGCCGGCCGCGCCCGGCTCGGTCGAGGTCCCCGCGACCCATCGCGCCGCGCTCGCGGCCGCCGCCTCGAAGCCGGGCGGAGGGTTGGCCACCAACATGGCGCAGCCGTTCATCCGGGTGGGGTCCGCGAGTGTTCTTTGTCGGGTTTCGGCGATCAGCAGCGGCGCGCCCGCCGCCGCGTCCTCCACCGCCCCGACAAGATCGTCGAATCCGGCGAGGTCCTTGATGGGGACCCACGCGGCGATCACCGCCCCGGGGTTGAGCCGCGGGATCGCCGCCACCGCCTCGGCCAGCTTCTCCCGGTCGTCGCCGCGTTCGAACGGCGGGTCGATGATGACCAGCAGCGGCGCCGGAGCGCGGAGCGCGCGGCGCCTGGCGATCTCCCATCCGTCCGCCGCGAGGATCTCCGCGCCGGTATGGTGAGGCAAGAGCCCTTCGAGCGCCGCGTGGGCGTCCGGCCGCAACTCGCAGGCGATGAGACTGTCGCCCGGTCGAAGAAGACCGGCGATCACCAATGGCGATCCGGGATACCAGCGCAATTCCTCGCCGCGATTGGCCCGGCGCACCTCGGCCTTGAGATCGTCGAAGATGGCCGGCGCGCCCGTGTCCGCCATCAGAAGGCGCACGCCCGCCACCGCCTCTCCCGTTCGCGACGCGGCATCCGCCGAAAGGTCGTAAATCCCGGCCCCGGCGTGGGTGTCGATCACCGTCAGCCGCCGCCGCCCGGCGGTCATCGCCCGAAGCAGGGCGGTGAGGACCGCGTGCTTCAACACGTCGGCGAAGTTTCCCGCGTGGAAGGCGTGGTCGTAGTTCATCGGGAAAACCTCGCGGAACCGACGCTTCGACTGGCACGTTGCCACGTCGATCCGCCGTGGCGACGACGAATACGCCCGTCGCCGGCCTCCCCGGCAATACGCCCACGGTGTGCCCTGCATGCTATATCCACCTCGCGGTCGTCCATGCCTGCGAGGACGGCGCCATCCCCTCCCGCCGTTGTCCCGGGCAATGCGCAACGAATTGAATTGGAGACCCGGGGGTAGCGGGAGCATCGGACGATCGTCGACGACGCTCTGGCCTCCCCCGCGCGCTCGTGCCAATCGTTCTCTCGCGATCAGCAAAAAGGGGCGAGCCATGCGCGCGGCGATCCGGCGGAACGGAACCTTGATCGTGGACGAGATGGCCGCGCCGATCCCGGGCGAGGGCCAGGTGCTGTGCAAGACCCTGGTCTGCGGCATCTGCGGCTCGGACCTCCACGCCCTCGACCACTACGACCGGATGATCGACCTGAGCGCGTCGGTCGGGGCGTTCAGCGCCATGCGCAAGGGCGCCGACACCGTCTTTGGTCATGAGTTCTGTTGCGAATTGATCGAAGCCGGTCCGGCCACCGCCGGCCGGTTCAAGCCGGGCGCCCGGGTGGTGTCCATTCCCGGCGTGATCGGCCCAACGGGGTTCGAGACGGTGGGCTATTCCAGCCGCATCCCCGGCGGCTTCGCCCAGACCATGGTGCTCACCGAGGCGATGCTGCTGGAAGTGCCCAACGGCCTTCGCGCCGATCACGCCGCCCTGACCGAGCCCCTCGCGGTCGGCGAACACGCCGTGGCCAAGGCCGAGCCTCAAGCCGACCACGTCTTCATGGTCGTGGGCTGCGGACCGGTCGGGCTGGCGGTGATCGCCTCGCTCGCGGCGCGAGGGCTCGGTCCCATCGTGGCCTGCGATTTTTCCGCCGAGCGGCGGGCGGCGGCGCGGCTCATGGGCGCCGGTCGCACCGTCGATCCGGCGGAGGTTTCTCCGCACACGGCATGGGCCGACCTCGGGGTTCCGGGAACCCGAGCCGAGGCGACGATGGCGGCCATGGCGGGCAAGGCGGTGAAGCGACCGCTGATCTTCGAATGCGTCGGCGCGCCCGGGGTGCTCGAGAGTCTGGCGATGGCCGCGCCGGTCGGCTCGCGGATCGTGGTCGCCGGGGTGTGCATGGAAAGCGATCGGATTGAGCCCTTCGTGATGATCGCCAAGGAGATCGAGCTTCGTTTCGTGCTCGGCTATTCGCCGGAGGAATTCGCCGCGTCCTTGCACAACCTCGCCGAAGGGGTGACGCGCTACGGCGAGATCGTCACCGCGAGCGTCGATCTGGAGGGCACGCCGGCGGCCTTCACCCGCCTCCAGACCGACAAGAGCCAGATCAAGATCATGGTAACGCCCAACGGCTGAACGAGCGGTTCAGAACCGCCGCTCGAGTTCGAGGGCGATCCGCACCTGACTTCGGGCCTCGGCGCGGCTTTCACCGACGGCGGCCAGCCAACCGGCGTCGATGCCCAGTTCCACCGGCGAGCGGCCGATCCGGCCCTCCCATTTGACCTGCGGGCCGACATAGGCGCCTTGGCGGCCGCCCAGCCGATGGTCGTCGCCGAAATCGCCCACCGCCTCGACCCCGATCCGCAAGGCGCCGACCGTCCGCCAGGTCGCCGAGGCGGCGTAGCCATAGGCGGCGTAGCCCTCTCCTCGCGGAGCTCCGACCGGTTCTTCGACGATCAGGTTCGCCAAGCCCTGAAACCGTCCCTTGGTCTTGGCGAGAAGAAGCTTCCCCTCGAAGACGTCGGTCGCCCCGTTGAGGCCGATCTTGTACTCGCCGTAGACCCCCACATCGACTCCGACGCCGGGAATCTGCCCCACATAGACGACCGCTTCGGCCCCGACGCCCGAGAGTTTCGACGCCTCTCCGGGGCCGCGCGAGACCACGCCCACGAGCGCGAGGCTGACCCGGTCGCTCACCCCATATTCGGCCTCGACCATCGTCGTCGCGGTTCCATCCAGAGGACCCCCGTTTACCCGTCCGGCTCGCACCTCCAGTTCGGCCACACCATTCTGGACGTAGGGGTCATAGACCTTCTCATCCAGCCGGGGGTCGGCCCGCGCGAGGCCGGCGACCATCGTCGCCAGAAGAGCGGCCGCGAGGCCGGAGACGCACTTCATGGGATTCACACTCGCTTCTGAGAGGCGTTCGCATATTCGTTCTTGCGAACGATTGTCAAATGCAGGATGAAGGCGTCGCGCCTCACGAGGAGTTCCGTCCGTGCGACCGTTGCTGCTCAGCCTTCTCGCTCTCGTCGTTGCGCCGGTCACGGCCATGGCCGGCGCGCCCATCGTTTTGACCTTGAAAAACCACCGCTTTTCCCCGGCCGAGATCACCGTCCCGGCCGGGGAAAGGGTATCGCTTAGGATCGTCAACAGGGATGGCGCGAGCGACGAGTTCGACAGCGTCGATCTGATGGTCGAGGCGCCGATCACCCCCCACGGAGAAGCGGCCTTCACCGTCGGGCCGCTGAAACCGGGGCGCTACGCCTTTCAGGGCGAACTCCACCCCGCCACCGCCCAAGGAACGCTCATCGCCAGATAGCGGCGGGTGTCAGGCGCTCCCGCCGGCGGGCGGGCGGTAACGCATCAGCCCCTCTTGCGCGGTGGATGCCACGAGTCGGCCGTCGATATTGTAGATTTCCCCCAAATTCATCCCGCGCGCGCCGGAGGCGGAGGGACTTTTCTGGGCATAGAGATGCCAGTCATTGAAGCTGGAGGGCCGGTGAAACCAGATCGCGTGGTCGAGGCTGGCGGTCTGCAGCCCGGGCGTTTGCCAGCCGAGCCCGTGCGGCCGCATCGAGGTCGAGAGAAACGACATATCCGACGCATAGGCGATCAGGGCCTGGTTGAGTACCGGGCTGTCGCCAAGCGGAGCCTTGGCCCGCATCCAGATGTTCTGAATCGGGGGCGCCACGCGGGGGGCGGTGAAATCCTGCAGATCCACCGGCTTCATCTCGATCGGACGCGGCCGGTCGCCCCACTGCGGTTGTTCGGGCAGGGTCTCGGGGCGGGCCACGGCCGGCATGGGGTCCTGGTGCTCGAGGCCCGTCTCCGCGACCTGAAAGGAGGCAGCCAGGTTGAAGATCTGTTCGCCGTGCTGAATGGCGGTCACGCGCCGTGTGGTGAACGTCCGTCCATCACGGGCGCGGTCGACCTCGTAAAGGATCGGGACCGCCGGATCGCCCGGTCGGATGAAATAACAGTGGAGTGAGTGGCAGACCCGCCCCTCCACCGTTTCATAAGCCGCGAGAAGCGCCTGGGCGATCACATGGCCGCCGAAGATGCGCGGTCCCTGATCGCGCGGGGCCGTACCACGAAACAGGTTCACCTCGATCCGTTCGAGCGCCAGCGTCTCGATCAGGTTTTCGGCCTCGGCCATCCACACGCCCCTCCGCGAGGCGTGCGCCTTAACGCGCGGGGCGACCCCCGGCAAGCGGTCGGTCAGTCTACCCAGCCCAGAGTGCGCTCGACCGCCTTCTTCCACTGCGCGTAGCCACGGGCGCGCGCCGGCGCTCCCATGGTCGGGGTCCACTCGGCATCCTTCTTCCAGTGCGCGCGCAAACTGGCGAGATCGGGCCAGAACCCCACCGCCAGGCCGGCGGCGTAGGCGGCGCCGAGGCACGTCGTCTCGTGGATCGCGGGTCGCACCACCGGAATATCGAGCACATCCGCCTGAAACTGCATGAGAAGGGCGTTGGCGGTCATGCCGCCGTCGACTTTCAGCGCGGCGAGCGGCGCGCCGCGGTCGGCGGTCATGGCGTCGACCACCTCGCGGGTCTGCCATGCCACCGCCTCGAGAGCGGCCCGGGCGATATGCCCCTTGGTCACATAGCCGGTAAGCCCGGCGATGATGCCGCGCGCGTCGCCCCGCCAATGAGGCGCGAACAGGCCGGAGAACGCCGGCACGAACGAGCAGCCGCCGTTGTCGACCACCGTCCGGGCGAGCGCCTCGATCTCGCCGGCCGAAGCGATCAGGCCCAGATTGTCCCGCAGCCATTGCACCA
>JBDTKQ010000129.1:0-5214 GCA_039935235.1 Caulobacteraceae bacterium | reverse complement strand
GCAAGCCGCTTTCGTGGACCCGCCGCCCGGGCGCCTGGCCGCAGATCAGCAGGCGCGTTCCGGCGGCGACCCGCACCACCGGGCGGGGCTCGTGGGCCAGCTCACCCGCGCACGCCCGGCAGCCGGCGATCTCGTCAAGGAGGGCGGGAAGGCTCATCGGCCCTGATGTGGGTCCGGCCTGCCGGCGTTCCAATGGCGCCGCCAAAGACGGGCCGCCCGGTCGATGCCCGCCCATGGAGGTTAACGCCGCCGGCCGCCATGGGGGAACAGGGGTGAAACGAAGCATGACCGAATCGGCGACGACGCCGGGCTTGCGCCTTTGTTCCCTACAAGAGGTTGTATTCCATGGCCGATCGGGCACAAGCGGGCCCTCGGCGAGACGCGCGGGCCGCCGGTCGGGGTTGACGCCGGAACGGGGGGCGCCCTATATCGCCCGCCTCTCCCCTCCCCCGCCCATCGCCGAAAGCTGCCAAGCGCATGTCCCGCCGTTGCGAACTCACCGGCGTCGGTCCCATGACCGGCCACAATGTGAGCCACTCGAATATCAAGACCAAGCGGCGTTTTCTGCCGGCGCTCGGCCCGGCGACCCTGGCCTCCGACAGCCTCGGCCAGACCTTCCGCCTGCGCATCTCCAACGCGGCGCTGCGCACGGTGGATTTCCGCGGCGGACTGGACAGTTTCCTGATCAAGGCGAAAGACGAGGGGCTTTCCCCCCGCGCGCTGAAGATCAAGAAACAGGTGAAGGCCAAACTCGCGACCGTCCCGGCGGCGTAGAATTGCGTCCTGCCTCCCCATCGAGGTGAGGGAGGGAGGAAGAACCTCTCAAGCCAGCAGGTCCGGCCCGGCGTCGCGCACGTCCGTGCAGCCGGTGAGGGACATGGCCATGCGCAGTTCCTGACGCAGGATGGCGAGCATGTGGGCGACCCCCGCCTCGCCCCGGGCGCCGAGGGCCCAGGCCCACGCCCGGCCGATGAGGCAGGCCTTGGCGCCGAACGCCATGGCTTTCAGCACATCGAGGCCGGAGCGCACACCGCCGTCCATGAGCACGGTCATGTCGGCGCCCACGTCATCGACGATCGCGCGAAGGGCGTCGATGGCCGATGGGGCGCCGTCGAGCTGGCGGCCGCCATGGTTGGAAACCACGATCCCCTCCACCCCGCACGCTCGCGCCGCCGCCGCGTCTCGCGGATCGAGGATGCCCTTGAGCACGATCGGGCCGGCCCACCGCTCGCGAACCCAGTCGATGTCCTTCCATGTCACCGATGGATCGAAATTGCGCCCGATCCACATCCAGAACGCCCCAAGACCCTTCAGGTCGGCGGCGCTCCGGGCGGTGGCGACATTGCCCAGGACGTGGGGTCCGCCGCGCACCTGAACGTCCCACAGCCATGACGGATGGGCGAGGCCGTCGAGGGCCTGGGCGGCGCGCGCCCGGGCGGTGGTGGCCACCATGCCGTTGCGGGTGTCGCGGTAGCGGGCGCCGGGGATCGGCAGGTCGACGGTGAACAGCAGGACCGGGCACGCCGCCTCCGCCGCCCGGGCGAGAAGCTCGCTCATGAAGCCGCGATCGCGGATCATATAGAGCTGAAACCACGGTGGCGCGGCGGCTCTCGCCACCTCGTCGATGGCGCACACCCCGACGGTCGACAGGCTGAAGGGGACACCGGCGTCCCTGGCCGCCCGCGCGGCCTGGGTCTCGCCGCGGCGGGCGTACATGCCGGCGAGACCCACCGGGGCGAGGATCACCGGCATCGACAGGCTCTGGCCGAACACCTCGACGCCCATGGACAGTTGGGAGACGTCACGCAGGATCCGCTGGCGAAGCTTCAGCCCCTCGAGGTCGGCGACATTGGCCGCCAGGGTGGTCTCGGCGTAGGAGCCGCCGTCGATATAGTCGAAGAGCACGCGGGGCAGGCGCCGGCGCGCGGCCCGGCGATAGTCGGCGACGCACGCGGGGGTCACGCGACCGCTTCGCGGACCTTGCGGAAGGTCGTGGTTTTGAGCGGCGGGTCGTCCTGGACGCTGGGCAGCGGCTGGAGAAGGCCGGCGCTCGCCCGGGTGACCGCGCGGGGCTCCTCCTCGAAGAGGGCCGCGAGCTGCTCGGTGATCGCCCCGCCCAGTTGCTCGACATCGACGATGGTCACCGCCCGTCGATAGTAGCGGGTGACGTCATGGCCGATGCCGATGGCGATCAGCTCCACCGGGCTCTTGCCCTCGATCTCGGCGATCACCCGGCGAAGGTGGCGCTCGAGATAGTGGCCGGAGTTCACCGACAGGGTGGAATCGTCCACCGGCGCCCCGTCGGAAATGACCATCAGGATGCGCCGCTGCTCGGTGCGTCCGATCAGCCGCTGGTGGGCCCACATGAGGGCCTCCCCGTCGATGTTTTCCTTGAGCAGCCCCTCGCGCATCATCAGGCCGAGGTTCTTGCGCGCCCGGCGCCACGGGGCGTCGGCGGACTTGTAGATGATGTGACGAAGATCGTTGAGCCGGCCGGGGGACGGCGGCTTTCCGGCCTTGAGCCACTCGTCGCGCGCGGCCCCGCCCTTCCACGCCCGGGTGGTGAAGCCGAGGATCTCCACCTTGACCGCGCAGCGCTCGAGGGTGCGGGCGAGGATGTCGGCGCACACCGCCGCGACCATGATCGGGCGCCCGCGCATCGACCCGGAATTATCGATCAGCAATGAGACCACCGTGTCGCGAAACTCGGTGTCCTGCTCTTGTTTGAAGGAAAGCGGAGCGGTGGGATCGACGATCACCCGGGTAAGGCGGGCGACATCGAGCATCCCCTCCTCCAGATCGAAGCTCCACGACCGGTTTTGCTGGGCCATGAGCTTGCGCTGCAGGCGGTTGGCCAGGCGGGAGACGACGTTGGAGAGACTGGCGAGCTGCTGATCGAGATAGGCGCGAAGGCGGGTGAGCTCTTCCGGCTCGCACAGCTCCTCGGCCGGGACGATCTCGTCGTGGGCGGCGGTGAACACCTTGTAGGCCGGTTCGGGCCTGCCGTGATCCTTGATGTCGGGCCGCGCCGGCTTGTCGCCGTCGGTCATGTCCAGTTCGTCGTCCGAGGTCTCCGCGTCGTCGTCCCGCGCCTCGGTGAGCTGGCTCTCCGCGGTTTCGGACTCGCGGCGACTTTTTTCGGAGTCGTCCATGGACGCGCTTTGCGGCGACTGCTCCTCGCCGTCGCCCTCGCCCTGGTTGGCGGGTTCCGCCTCCCCGTCCTCGGTCTGGTCGTCCGAATCCCGATCGGACGCGTCGCTCAGGTCGTCGCCGAAGGACAGGTCGCGGACCACCGCCCGGGCGATCCTGGCGAAGGCCTTCTGATCGCCGACCGCGCCGGTGAGCCGGTCGAGGTCGGCGCCCGCCTTGGCCTCGATGGCGCCGCGCATGGCCTCGACCACCGAGCGGGCGGCGATCGGCGGCGGCGCGCCGGTGAGGCGCTCGCGCACCATGAGGGCGACGATGTCGGCGACGGGCGCCGACGACGGATCGGCCAGGTGGTCGAGGCCCTTGCGCTGCGCCGCCTGTTCCCACACCGCCGCCAGATTGTCCTTCACACCGATCAGGGCATTGGCCCCGATGGCCTCGATCCGCGCCTGTTCGAGCGCGTCATAGACCTGCGCTCCCTCGAGGGATTTGGGCTTGGCGCGGGCGTGGACCGCGTCGTCGTGGTGGGCGAGACGCAAAGCCATCTGGTCGGCGAGGCCCCGGATGCGGGTGGTCTCCGGACCCGAAAGCTCGCGCGGCGGATGGGGAAGTACGGCGCGGTTGCCGGTGAGGTTCGGTCCGTCGCCGGAAAACACCACCTCGAGATCCGGCTGTTCGGCGAGCGAGCGGGCGGCGTACGCCAGGGCGCGCTTGAAGATCTCGACCGGGGTTTCCTTTTGGGACATCGCCCGATGGTCTTAGCGCGCGGGGGCGGCGCCTCACAACACGCGCGTGAGGGCGTCCAGCCGCGCGCCATAGGTGTGGTCGCCGAGGACCCGGCGCCGGGCCGCCTCGCCGACGCCGCGCGCGAGGGCGGGGTCGGCGAGCAGACGGGCGTGGATGGCGTTGAGCTCGTCGGTGTCGCGCCAGACGAACACCTCCGTCCCGGGTTCGAAACAGAGCGCCAGATCGGGCTGGTTGTCGCCGACCACCGGCGTGGCGAAGAGAGCCGGATCGAAGCTGCGCTGATTGAGGCCGACCAGGACATTGGTCTCATGGCGGATGTTCAGGGCGGCGAGGCAGCCGGCGTAGAGCGTCGGAAGTTCCGCGCGCCCCACCCGCCGGGCATGGACCTCGTGGTCGCCGCCCACCCCTCGCCAGCCGCGGCCGTAGAGCGCGATGGGCGCTTCGATCGCCGCGATCACCGCACGCCGGTGCGGGGTGGGATTGGCGACGAAGACCATGGCGCGACGTCGCTCGGGGGCCACGCGCGCGGCGGCGCGGGCCGGATTGGCGGCGTGGGGAAGGAAGATCGCCGGCGGGGAAAACCCAAGGTCCTTGTGGCGGGCGAGCAGGCCGCTGTCGGTATAGGCGACCAGATCGAACCGCTCCGCCGCCGCCCGCGCGGTCTCCGCGAAAGCGTCGCCCACCCATGCCACGAGCGGCGGCCGGCCGGGCGCGCGGGCGAGACGCTCGACGATCGCCCGGGGGATTTCGAAGGCGCCGACCGCGAGCACCATCCGCGGCGCCCATCGCGCCACCGCCCGGGCGATGCGACGCGCGCCGGGCGCGCCGACGGCCTCGTCGTGAAGCAGGGCCTCGAGCGCGGGGTGAAGCGCGGGATTGCGCGAGGCGATCAGCCGCGCCTCATGGCCCGCCGCGCCCATCCCCGCGGCGCAGTCCTCCGCCCAGCCGGTGACCCCCCCGACCTTGCCGACGACCACGAGCCTCATGGGTCGCCACGCGTAACGTCATGCGTTGTGAGGGGCGCATGATCAGGGACGTCCGCGATCGGGAAACCGGGCGGTTGTGAATTGGCGGCGATCAGCCCACGCGCCGCTCAAGGGGGGCGGCCGGCCTCACGCCACCTTCACCCGCGCGGCGCTCTCGGGCAGGTCGCCGCCGAAGGCGCGCTGGTAGAACTCGGCGACCGTCGGGCGTTCGAGCTCATCGCACTTGTTGAGGAAGGTCATGCGGAAGGCGAGCGCCAGATCGCCGGCGAAGATCTCCGCGTTCTGGGCCCAGGTGATCACCGTGCGCGGGCTCATCACCGTGGAGATGTCGCCG
>JBDTKQ010000128.1:0-2760 GCA_039935235.1 Caulobacteraceae bacterium | reverse complement strand
ACCGCCGGCCGCGCGCGGCGCGGCACGGTGAGCTCGAGCGTGCCGAAGCGGCTGACCGGTCCCAGCGCCACGCCTGGATTGTCCGGTCCGAAGGCCTGTCGCGCGGCCGACAGAAGGGCCGGTCCGTCGTGGCCGCGACCCACCAGGTCGATCACCACCAGTCCGCCAAGTCCCTTCAACCGCAAAATTCGCGCGGCGGCGCCCAGAGCGGCGAAATTGGCCGCCCGCGCCGCCCGCTTGGCCTCGGTCCCGGGCCGGTCGCCAAGATCGACGTCGACGGCGGTGAGCGCCCGCGTGCGCTCAACGCTGATCGCCCCTCCGCCGGGCAGCGGAAAGACGGTTTGCAGCGCCTCCTCCTGGGCCCCGTCGGCCATGGAGCGGGCGATCGCCCCGGCGCGGACCTCGGTCCCGGGCGCGAAGGCGCGCAGCCGCTCTTCCATCGCCGGCGCGGCGGCGAGGAGGCGAGGGTCACCCTCCCCCGGGCCGATCAGACGCACGGAGGCGCCCTTGCCGCTGCGCCCCTCGCCGCGGATTTCCACCTCGACGGCGGCGCCCTCGACCAGCTTGCCGGTCTCGGCGGTGAGATTGAGGACGACGTCGGGGCCTGCCTCGAGTCCGATAAACGCCAGGGCCTGAGCCCGCTCCACGCGCCGCACACGTCCCACCGACCGGGCGCCGAGGTTCTGGCAAGCGACGTCCCCGTCGCGCGCGATGAGAAGCCGCTCGGGGCGCCCGTCGAGGCTGACCACGCCGCGGCTCTCGCCGACCCCGACATCGAGATAGAGGCGCCGCTCGCTCATGGGCGGCCATAACCCATACCGGCGAGCAGGCTCAAGGTCTCGTGCAGGGGCAGGCCGACGACGCCGCTGTACGACCCGATCAGGCCGGTGACATAGCCCCCGGCGAGACCCTGGATGCGATAACCGCCCGCGGCGCCGCGCCACTCGTCGCTGTCCAGCAAGGCGGCGCGGTCGGCGGCCGTGAGGCGTTTGAACCTGATCCGGGTTTCGCTCAATCGGCCGGCTTGTCGGCCGCCCGGCGCGCTCAACGCGACGCCGGTGTACACCCGGTGACCCGCTCCCGAAAGGAGATCCAGCATGACGCCCGCCGCCTCGCGGGTCGTGGGCTTGCCGAGCATCCGCCGGCCGACGCAGACCACCGTATCGGCGCCCAACACGAGCGCGTCCGGGTGGCGTTCCGCTCCGACCCTGGCCTTGGCCGACGCCAATCGCGTGGCCGCCCGGCGTGGGGTTTCGCCGGCCATGGTCGTCTCGTCGATGTCCACCGGATCGATGAGCGCGGGAGCCACGCCTACCTGGGCAAGGAGGGCGAGCCGACGCGGGCTGGCGCTGGCGAGAACGAGGGAGGCGGGAGGATTCACCCCTCCCCATAGCCTCCGACGCGCAAAAGGGGAACGATGGGCGGCGAGACCGGTTCTAGAACGCAATCCCTCATTCGACGGAGCGCGCCCATGCCCGACCTTTCCCAAGACGCCGACGACCAAGAGATGGCCGAGACCTTCGACGAGACCAACATCACCCGCGACGGCGAGGACATCGCTCATCCGGACATGGCGCGCGACGTCTACGACGTGACCCGCGCGCTCGGCGACGACGACGACGAGGAGGCGGAGAACGACGACGATTTCGACCCCGACACCGCGGACGACGCGGATCTGGACCTCCTGCTAGGCGCGGACGACGGGATCGACGAGCCGGACGCGCCGACCCGCGACGACGCCGATCTGGTGACCACCGACGACGACAATCCCGCCGACTTCGAGGGCGTCGACGAGGACGGCGAAATCGGGGAACTCTCCCCGGCGCCCGAGCCGCCGACCGAAAAAGAGATCGATCGCGGGTTGAAGGAAACCTTCCCCGCCAGCGATCCGATATCGATCAACCCCGGCGCCGACTAGAGCCTGATGCGTTTGCACGGAACAGATGCAAGCGCTGAATCAGGCTCTACACTCTTGAATCCAGAGAAAATTATCCCTGTTCAGATGATTCCATCTAAACGGGGTTTGCTCTAGGGTTCAGTCCACGATCGCCAAGGCAAAGCCGTCCCATCCCTTGGCCCCCACGGTCTGAATGGCGGTGGCGGTGAGGCGGGACTCGCTGCCGAGCCGATCAAAAAAGGCCCGCACGCCGCGCACGCGCGGATCGGTATTGTCCGCGTCAGCCACGGCGCCCCCGCGAACAATGTTGTCGGCCACGATTATCCCGCCGGGACGCGTCATGGCCAGAGCGTGTTCGAGGTAGGCGGAATTGTTCGCTTTGTCGGCGTCGATGAACACCATATCAAACGGAGCCCCGCCCTCGCCGCGAATTGCCGCCAGGGTCTCCAAGGCTGGACCGACGCGCACATCGACGCGGGTCCCGAGATTCGCCCGGTCGATATTGCCGCGCGCCACTTCCGCGTGGTGCGGGTCCGCCTCAAGGATGACCAAGCGTCCATCCGGCGGCAACGCCCGCGCCATCCAGATCGTCGAATAGCCGCCGAGAGTTCCGATCTCGAGGATGCGGCGAGCGCCGATCACGCGGGCGAAAATCCACAGCAACCGCCCTTGGGTTGGCGAGACATCGTGGGCGGGAAGCCCGGCGGCGGCGTTGTCGGCCAGCGCCGCGGTGAGCGCGGCGTCCTCCGGAACGAGCGTGCCGGTCAGATAGTCGTCCACCTGGCTCCACGCCGTCTGGTCCATGCCGATCCTTTTCGCCGCCGCCGGGACCCTTGAATGTCGCGCCGCACTCTTTAGGGTGG
>JBDTKQ010000127.1:0-4217 GCA_039935235.1 Caulobacteraceae bacterium | reverse complement strand
TTTCAGCCGCGCCGCCTCGACCAGAAACCCCTTGGCCGCCGCCAGCCCCGCGGCCGAGTCCAGCCTCTCGGCGGCGAAGGCCATGCGCATCATCTCGTCGATCACCGGGCTCAGATCACGCGATCCCCCCCACGCCCGACCGCGGGCGATCTGGGCGGCGCGCGCCACCACGTCGACCCGGGTCGCGATCCGCGCCCAGTGCCGGCTGGCCGCCGGATACCCCGCCGCCGCATAGGCCGCGCGCGGCGAGGCCCCCTCCGCCCGCGCCCGCGCGAACGCCTCGTGCCGCCGGTTGATGAGCGCCGTCATAGTTGCATTTTGCAATTTCAATTCGCGCGGGGTGTCAACCTCTTCTCCTCTCCCGACGGGAGAGGTGTTTCGTTCCCTCCTCCCAAGGGAGAGGTAATGTTGTTCTTGATATGTTCTGTATTGATCGGGCAACATCTTCAATTTTTGCCGCGAAAATGGCGAGGAAGTGTCATTGTATCCCAATCAATCCCATGTTAACCCATACGTGTCGTCCGGGCTGGCGGCGTCAAAGGGGTCAGGGGTCAAGGGGCCGTGTTTCTCTCCACCTTCGAGAAGCAAGTGGACGCCAAGCGCCGTATCGTGGTGCCGCAGGAGTTCCGCGCCGCCGCCGCCTCGCCGTTCGACGGGGTTTTCTGCTTCCCCTCGATCGAAGCCGACTGCCTCGAGGGCGGCGGGCAGGCGTTCTTCGACACCTATATCGCGGTGATCGACGAATTGCCGTTCGGCGATCCGCTGCGCACCGCGCTTGAAACCAGCGTTCTCGGCGGCATGGCGCGCCTCGCCTACGACGCCGCCGGGCGCATCACCTTGCCCGAGGCCCTGTGCGACCGCTACGGCCTGACCGACCAGGTGGCCGTGGTCGGCCTGCGCGACCGCTTCCAGATCTGGTCGCGCGACGCCTTTTCCGCCCACCGCGCGCGCCAGCTCGAACTGGCCCGCCAAGGGCTTCCCGCCCTGCGCGCCCAGCAGCGGGCGGCCATGCTGGGGGCCGGCAAATGAGCCGCGCGCCGCACACCCCGGTGCTCCTCGCCGAGGTCCTCGACGCCCTCGCCCCCGCCCCGGGCAAGACCTTCGTCGACGCCACCTTCGGGGCCGGCGGCTACAGCCGCGGCCTCCTCGGGGCGGGGGCGACCGTCACCGCATTCGACCGTGACCCCGCCGTCGCCCCCTTCGCCGCGCCGCTCATGGAGACCGGGCGCTTTCGCCTCATCGCCGCCCCGTTCTCGCGGATGGCCGAGCACGTCGCCCCCGCCTTCGCCGACGGCGTCGCATTCGATATCGGCGTCTCCTCGATGCAGATGGACGAGGCGGCCCGCGGCTTTTCCCTTATGCGCGACGGGCCCCTGGACATGCGCATGGGCGCCGGCGGCCCCACCGCCGCCGACATCGTCAACGGCGCGGACCAAGCCGAGCTTTCCCGCATCTTCCACCTCTATGGCGAGGAGCGGGCGGCGCGGCGGATCGCCGGCTTCATCGTTCGGCGCCGCCAGAACGAACCCTTCGCCCGCACCCTCGATCTCGCGGCGGTGGTGGAGACCGCTCTGGGTGGACGGCGGGGCGCGAAAATCCATCCCGCGACACGGGTTTTCCAGGCCCTGCGAATCGTCGTTAACCAGGAGTTAACCGAACTGGAGGCGGGCCTCGCCGCCGCCGAAATCTGCCTCAAGGCCGGGGGGCGCCTCGCCGTCGTGAGTTTTCATTCGCTGGAGGACCGGATCGTCAAGACCTTCCTCGGCGCACGTGCGGGACGGGAAGGGGAGGGGTCGCGCCACGCCCCGCCCAAAGTCTCCGGGCCGGCGCCGAGCTTCGCCCTGTTGCACAACGGCGCCCGCGCGCCCTCGGCCGCCGAGATCGCCGCCAATCCCCGGGCCCGCTCGGCCAGGCTGCGCGCGGCGGTCCGCACCGGGGCGGCCCCGTGGAGGCTGGCGGCATGAGCCTGTTTTCCACGCGCCTTCGCGGGTTTCGCATCGTCGATCTGGTGGCCCTCGTCCTGCTTCTGACGATCGCGGTGACCAGCTACGCCTTCAAGACCCTCGCCGGAGCGCAAGGCGCCGACACCGCCGGGGTCGAGAGCCGGATCGCCGCCGAACACAAGCGCATCCGCCTGCTGGACGCGGAAATCTCCCACCTCGAGGACCCCGGCCGCATCGAGCGCCTCTCCAGCCAATACCTCGGCCTCGCCGAGGTGACCGGCGCCCACGACGTCGGCGAAGCGGATCTGAAGCGGATAGCCGGGACCCCGGCCGTGGGCGCGACGCCCGCCGCTCCTTCTCCCGAGAGAGAAGTCGATTGATTCCCGCCACGTCCCTCCGCCTGCCTCCCTCGAAGTGGGGTGGGACCGATCGCGAAGCGATCAGGGTGGGGACGTGTGACAATTCCCTGACGCCGGAGCGTCCTCGTCCTTCGCCACCCGGCGCTCCGCGCCACCCCCCCCATAAAGGGGGGGGAGGACGAGGGTCATGACCGCCTTCGATCCCACCCTCGCCGGAGAGCCGCGCCGCTTCTCGCTGAACATCGGCCGCTATCTGTGGTGGATGGACCGGGCGTTCGAGAAGGCGCGGGCCGAGGGCAAGGCGGAGGACGACACCCGCCTGCGCATCTTCTTCGTCATGGCCCTGTTCGCCGCCGGTTTTCTCACCCTCTCACTGGTCGCCTCCAAGGCGGCCCTGTGGTCGGGCCTCGGCGGTCCCGGGGTGGCCGGGGCTCTGACGCCCAACGCCCGGGCGGATCTGGTGGACCGCAACGGCGAGGTGCTGGCCATGGATCTGGTCCACTACGGTCTCTATCTCGATCCGCGCGAAGTGTTCGACAAGGCCGCGACGCGCGCCGCCATCCTCGCCGCCGCGCCCGGCGTCTCGGCCGCCCGGCTCGACAAGGCGATGGAGGGCGACAAGCCGCTCTACTATATCGTCGGCGGACTGACCCCCGAGGCGCGGACCGCGATCCACGATCTGGCGCTGCCGGGCCTCACCTTTCAGGAAGAAAGCGCCCGGGCCTATCCGCTGGGGTCCACCGGGGCCCATGTCATCGGTTTCGCGGGCAAGGACGGCGTGGGTCTGGCCGGCGCCGAGCGGGCGTTCGACGCGGCCATTCGCGCCGACGCCGGCAAGGGCGTCGCGGCGCCGCTGTCGATCGACCTTCGCGTTCAGGGCGCGCTGCAGGACGAGCTGGAAAAGTCGGCCGACCACTTCGGGGTGCTGGACGCGGTGGGCATGGTGGTCAACGTCCGCACCGGCGAGATCCTCGGCCTCGCTTCTTACCCCTCGTTCGATCCCAACCGCCCGGGCAAGGCCCCCCCGGCGGCGCTGATCGACCACGCGGCGGCGACGGTCTACGAGCCGGGCAGCGTGTTCAAGGTCTTCACCCTCGCCATGGGCCTGGATTCGGGCAAGGTCGGGGTCAGGACGGTATTCGACGTCTGCTCGCCCCTGATCCTGCCCGGCCAGATCATCCACGACTACGACAAGGGCGATTGCTCCCTGCCCCTGTGGGAAGTGTTCACCCATTCGTCCAACATCGGCGCCGCCAAGATGGCCATGCGCGTCGGCGGCGAGGATGAATCGCGCTATTTCCACGCCTTCGGCCTGTTCGACAAGGCGCCCAGCGAGCTGATCGAATCGGCCCGCCCGCTCACGCCAAAACGCATCAGCGAGAACGCCACGGCGACCATGGCCTTCGGCCATTCGATCTCGGTCAGCCCGCTGGCCATCGCCACGGGGATGAGCGCCATTCTCGATGGCGGGATCTATCGGCCTCTTACCCTGGTCAAGCTCCCCGCCGGTCAGGCGCCGGCGGCGGGGCGCCGGGTGATCGCCGAGGCGACCTCGCGCACCATGCTCAATCTGATGCGCCTCAACGCCACCAACGGCACCGGGCGCAGCGCCGACAAGGGCGCTCCGGGCTATATGGTCGGCGGCAAGACCGGCACGGCGACCAAGCTGGTGCACGGCCGCTATTCGGCGGGAAAGCTCAACCTCGCCTCCTTCGCCGCCATCGTCCCCACCGACGGGCCGTTCACCGAGGACCGCTACTATGTGCTGGTGATGATGGACGAGCCCACGGTGATGCCGGAAACCGGCGGCTTCACCACCGGCGGGGCGGTGTCGGCCCCCATCGCCGGCCGGATCATCGCGCGCATCGCCCCCCTGCTCCACGCCCGCCGCACGCCCGCTTCCGCCGACGAGCCT
>JBDTKQ010000126.1:0-4379 GCA_039935235.1 Caulobacteraceae bacterium | reverse complement strand
AGTTCCGGGCGCAGTTCTTGCCGGACGTGTCGTGGTGACTCGATGGATCGCAGCACGGGGCCGTGTCCATGCCCCGCATGGTCATTGTGGCCGCCGCCGCGCGTTCCATTTGCATGCACTGCATCTGGGCCGCCCCAGCTGACGCTGGGCCGGCAATGAGGCCCAAGACGGCCAGAAGGGCAAGCAATCGGCTGAGCACGGCGGAACCTTAGCTGGAAATGCATCGCCGCGTCGATGGAGGCCTTCCATGCCGCCTTCAGGGCGGCGTCCGCCCGACGCCGCGTCTTCGAACCCACTTCCAAGCGTCGCACGAGGCCACCTGGTCCCTGGCGGCCCGCTACGCCTGAACCCGAAGACCGTGAAGACGTGGCGCACGCGAACCACGACGTCCGATGCGCGGATGGATCGCAAGGTTCCCAAGAGCATGGCCCCGGCGGGGGATGCGATTGTGGTCGCCCTCCGCCAGAAGACATTGCTCCCGGTGGATGACGTGCCTGGCTGCCTGAGGGACACCATCCCCAACGTCAGCCGCGGCCGGCGCGACGCCCGCGACACGAGGCTACTGACAGGCGAGGCACTCGTCGTAGTCGGTCATCGCCTCGGCGGCGCGCGCGGCGCTTTCGGAGGCCATGTCCGCTCCGGCGAAGGCGGCGCGCTGAACCGACTTGGAACGCAGATAGTAGAGGCTTTTGACCCCTCGCTCCCACGCTTGCCAATGGAGCATGTGGAGATCCCATTTGTCCACGTCGCCGGCGAGGAAGAGATTGACCGATTGCGACTGGCAGATCTGCGGGGTGCGGTCGGCCGCCAGATCGACGATCCACCGCTGATCGAGCTCGAAAGCGGTCTTGAAGATCGCCTTCTCGTCATCGGTGAGACAGGCGAGGTGCTGCACCGAGCCCTCGTTCTCGAGGACCGAGCCCCAGACCGCGGGCGTGTTCTGGCCCTTGGCTTCGAGAAGCCGCTCGAGATAGGGGTTCCTGACGGCGAAGGAGCCCGACAGCGTCTTGTGGGTGTAGATATTGGCCGGGATCGGCTCGATCCCCGCGCTCGTTCCGCCGCAGATGATCGAGATCGAAGCGGTCGGGGCGATCGCCAGCTTGTGGGAAAAGCGCTCCATGATCCCGCGGTCGGCGGCGTCGGGGCACGGGCCGCGCTCGTGGGCCAGAACCTCGCTCGCCGCGTCGCAGCCGCGCCGCAGATGCCTGAAGAGCCGCATGTTCCACGATTTGGCCAGAGCGCTCTCGAACGGCACGTTTTGCGCCTGCAGGAACGAGTGAAAGCCCATCAGTCCAAGGCCTACCGAGCGCTCGCGGGCGGCGGCGTAAGCGGCGGCTTCCATCTCCGCGGGCGCCCGGTCGATGAAATCCTGCAGGACGTTGTCGAGGAAGCGCATGACATCCTCGATAAAGCTCGGGTGGTCGCGCCACTCCATGAACATCTCGGCGTTCACCGAGGAGAGGCAGCACACGGCGGTGCGCTCCACGCCCAGATGATCGAGGCCGGAATGGAGCATGATCTCCGAGCACAGGTTTGATTGGCGGACCTTCAAACCAAGCTCCCGCTGGTGGCGCGGCATGGCCCGGTTCACCGTGTCTGAAAAGATCAGGTAAGGCTCGCCGGTTTGCAGCCGAAGCTCGAGAACCTTCTGCCACAGCTGACGGGCGTCGACCTCGCGGACCACGTCGTTGGATTTGGGCGAGCGGAGCGCGAATTTCGCGCCGGCGCGCACCGCTTCCATGAACTCGTCGGTGATCGAGATACCGTGATGGAGATTGAGCGACTTGCGGTTGAAGTCGCCCGAAGGTTTGCGGATCTCGAGGAATTCCTCGATCTCGGGATGATGGATGTCGACGTAGACCGCGGCGGACCCCCGGCGCAGCGATCCCTGGCTGATCGCCAGGGTGAGGCTGTCCATCACCCGGATGAAGGGGATGATGCCGCTGGTCTGACCCGAACCCTTGACCTTCTCGCCGATGGAGCGAACGCCGCCCCAATAGGTGCCGATGCCGCCGCCGTTGGCCGCCAGCCAGACGTTCTGGTTCCAGGTGCCGACGATGCTTTCGAGGGAGTCGCCGACCGCGTTGAGGAAACAGGAGATCGGCAGGCCGCGCGAGGCCCCTCCGTTGGACAGCACCGGCGTGGCCGGCATGAACCACAGCTTCGACATGTAGTCATAGATCCGCTGGGCGTGGTCGGCGTCGTCGGCGAAGGCGGTGGCCACCCGGGCGAACATGTCCTGATAGCTCTCGCCCGGGAGAAGGTAGCGGTCCTCGAGCGTCGTCTTGCCAAAATCGGTGAGAAGCCCGTCGCGGGCGCGGTCGATCTCCACTTTTCGCACCAGCTGAAGCTTCGGTCCGCCCTGCGCCGCGCGCGCCCTGGCCGGTTCGTCCCGAACCGCTTCGCTCTTCGCCTGGCTGCTCATCTTCGCTCCGACCCGTGTCCTTGAAGGGATCTTCGAAGGCGTGTGTGCACCTTCATCAGCCCCTATATGTTGTGGGCAAATCACGTCCCAACCCCACCATATGGGGACACAGGGTTGATTGCCCGTCAACGGGCGCGACGCCTCCGGACGGATTTTTTTCACCAACGAACGGTTAACGAGGCCGGGGGTCGAGAGGGGCGAGGCGTCTCGGCGCCCCGCCTCGCGCCCGACCCGTCGAACGCATTCGGTGTGCCGGCGAATCGCCGCGGGCTAACGCGCGGCGAAGGCCTTTTCCTGGGCGACGATGGGGGCGAAGGAGGGTCTCGCCAGGATGCCCGCCACATAGGCGGCCACGCGCGGGTGGGCGGCGCCGGGGGAGACGCCGACATGGGCCATGTTGACGAAGGGGCTGGCCACCGCGAGGTCCGCGAGAGTCAAGGCGTCGTCCACCAGGAACCCCGAGGCCGGGACGACCCGCTCGAGATAGTCGAAAAGCGGCGGCAACTCCTCGCGCTCGGCCTTGTCGGCGGCGGCCAGATCGCCTTGCTTGCCGAGGAAACGCGGCGAGACGAAACGGTTGAAGAACAGCTTGCCCATGGTGGCAATAAGGATGGTGTCGGCGAACTCCTCGTACCACACGGTTCGCGCCCGGCTCGCCGGATCGGCGGGAAGCAGCGGCGGCGCCGGGTGCTTGGCCTCGAGATAGGTGATGATCGCCGTGGAATCGGAGATGGCGAAGTCGCCATCGCTGAAGCCGGGCATCTTGCCAAAGGGGCTGGCGGCGCGGAACGCCGGGTCCGGGGAGCCCAAGCCGACCGGCTTGACCTCGATCTCGAGCCCCTTTTCGGCGCAATAGGCCATGGTCTTGCGCACGAAGGGCGAGAAGGACGAGCCGTAGAGGATCATGGCGGATCTCCGAGAAAGAAGTGGGGGACGCTCCTTTTAGGGCCTCCTCACGTCCCCACCAAGCGGACCACCGCCCAGATCAAGGCCATGCCCAGAAGGGTGGCCAGAGTGGTCCACGCCCTCGGGTGGCGCGCGTGCGAGCGGGGAAGAAGCTCGACCGCGCCGATGTAGAGAAAGAAGCCGGCGAAGGCGGCGAGGGCGACGGAGAGGTCGGCGGGTGGCGCGGCGATCAGGCGACTGAGGGCGATGCCGGCCAGAGGCGCGGCGGCGTCGGCGATGAGCCAGCGACGGGCGGTGCGCGACCGGCCCGAGCCGGCGAGGCTGAGGCTTACGGTGTTGATTCCATCGCAAAGGTCGTGGGCGAGGACGGCGATGGCCAGCACCGCCCCCACCGCCGGCGAGACCTGGAATCCCAGGCCGATGCCGATCCCGTCGAGGAGGCTGTGGAGCGTGAGGCTGCCCGCGCCAAGATGGCCAAGGTACCGCCCGTCGCCGCCGCTGGCGAGAAGGAGAACCCGATCGAGCACGAGGTAGCCGGCGAAACCGGCGGCGACGATCAGGAGAAGGACGCGGGGGCCGTGGACCGTACCGCCCAGACTCAGAGCTTCGGGCAGAAGGTCGAAGAGGGCCACGCCGACGACCGCCCCGGCGCTGAACCCGAGGATGAGGTGCACCCTTCGCTCGAGCCGCAAGGCCAGCGCGCCCCCAAGCAGGGTCGCCGCGCCCGCCGCCAGGCCGAGGAGGATAAGCAGCCCGCCCAACTTTCCCGCGCCCAAGTGAAGCATCGGCCCTGCCTAGAGCAAAGCGGGCGGCGGTTGTAGCGCGGCCGCGCCACCCGCTCTTGACCGCGCGAGAGACAGGGGCGGGCGGGACGCTCGTGCTCCAGGGTTCAGAACTCCTTCGTTACGCCGGCGAACACGCCCCGGCGCGGGCCGAACTGGGGCGCGCCGACGCCGACGCCGGTGCCGTCGCGGATTTCGTAGCGGCTGTCGAAGAGGTTGATCACGTCGAGACGCAGGGAAAACGGTCCGATCGGGCCGCCGTCGAA
>JBDTKQ010000125.1:0-11010 GCA_039935235.1 Caulobacteraceae bacterium | reverse complement strand
CCAACTCGCGGATGAGGCAGGCTTCGGGGGTCTCGTCCGCCTCGACCTTGCCGCCGGGAAATTCCCACAGGCCGGCGAGGGTCTTTCCCTGCGGCCGCTTGCCGATGAGGACCCGCCCGTCGACATCGATCAGGGCGCAGGCGGCGACGAGCAGTCTCTTCATGGCCGCGGACTTAGCATGATCGAGGGGCCGGATAAGAGCGGTGAGCTTCGTGCCGGGCGGTCCCTTCGCGACCGCGCCGGGACTTGACTTTGCCGGGCCGAGCGCCGATTTGCCGCTCACGCTTCGTTTCTTCGAGGCGTTGCCGGCGCTCCAGCCGCGTGAAGGTCGTCTTCTCTTTCGGCCTGCCTGTCGAGCGCCCCAGAGCTTTCAAGCCGATCGCCCGGCCACGCGGGGCGCTCCACACCAATCCGATCGCCAGGGGCGAGGACCCGCGGAAATCCGCGCGCCCGCCACCATGGCGCATATGAAAGACTACGTCGAAATGACCACGTTCAAAGACCTTGGCCTCGCCAAGCCGCTTCTGCAGGCCCTCGCCGAGGAAGGCTACACCACCCCCACGCCGATCCAGGCGCAGGCGATCCCCACCGTCCTTTCCGGCCGCGATCTTCAGGGCATCGCCCAGACCGGCACCGGCAAGACCGCGGCCTTCGCCCTGCCGATTCTCCAGCGCCTTGCAGAGGACCGTAAGCCCGCGCCCCGCCGCGGGTGCCGCGTGCTCGTCCTCACCCCCACCCGGGAACTCGCCAGCCAGATCGCCGACAGTTTCCGCGTCTATGGCCGCCACATGGGCATGACCGTGGCCGTGGTCTTTGGCGGGGTGAAATACGGACCGCAGGTGCGCGCCCTCGCCGCCGGCGTCGATGTCCTCGTCGCCACCCCCGGCCGGCTCATCGACCACATCAACGAGAAGGTCGCTCATCTGGGCGCGGTGGAGATGTTCGTTCTCGACGAGGCCGACCAGATGCTCGACCTGGGCTTCCTCCCGCCGATCCGGCGGATTGTCGCCACTCTGCCCAAACAGCGCCAGAACCTGTTCTTCTCGGCGACCATGCCCACGGAAATCGGCAAGCTCGCCCACGATCTCCTCGTCGATCCGGCCAAGGTGCAGGTGACCCCCTCGGCGACCACCGTGGCGCGCATCGATCAGCGGCTCCTCTTCGTCGAGGCCGATCGCAAGCGCCAGCTTCTGGCCGAGCTTTTCCAGGAAGCGCGGATGGAACGAGCCCTGATCTTCACCCGCACCAAGCGCGGGGCCGACCGGGTGGCCAAATACCTCGACGCCGCCGGCATCCGCGCCGACTCCATCCATGGCGACAAGTCTCAAGGCCAGCGCGAGCGGGCCTTGGCGGCGTTCAAGGCCGGAGCGGTCCGCGCCCTCGTCGCCACCGACATTGCGGCGCGGGGAATCGATGTCGACGGCGTCACTCACGTGGTGAACTACGAACTTCCCAATGTGCCGGAAGCGTATGTCCACCGGATCGGGCGGACGGCGCGGGCGGGCGCCGCCGGCATCGCCATCGCCCTGTGCAGCGACGACGAGCGGAGCCTGTTGCGCGATATCCAGAAGCTCACCCGCCAGACCATCCCCGCCTTCGACCGCCGCAACGACAAGTCGCTGGGGGCCCTGGCGGCGGTGGAAAAGACGACCATGCCCGAACGGTCACCCGCGGAGCGGCCCCGCCAAGCGCACGGCCGGGGCGGTCCGCCCGCCGGCCAGAAGACCCGCAGGCGCGGCCGCGGCTTCGGCGGCTCCGCGCCGCGCGGTTCGGGCCAGACCGCCAAACCCTCCGCCGCGCGCACCCAGGCGGCGCGGGCCCGCTGGACCCCGGCGGACTGACGTCCGTTCGCCAGCGAGCTTCGGGAGGAAGGCCGACTTACGACCGATAATCGCCGTTGATCGCGACGTACTGTCTGGTGAGATCACAGGTCCACATCGTCGCCGTCGCCCGGCCAACGCCGACGTCGACGGTGACCTCGAGCTCGGCGCCCTTCATGTAGGCGCTCATCGCCGCCTCCGAATAGTCGGGGGCGACGCGGCCGCGCAGGGCGGCGGCGAGGGGGCCGAACCACACCGACAGACGCCGTCGGTCGACCGGCTCGTCGGCGCGGCCGACGGCCATGACGATCCGCCCCCAATTGGCGTCCTCGCCGGCGAATGCGGTTTTCACCAGCGGACTTTCGGCGATGGTGCGGGCGACGCGCCGCCCCGAGGCCACGCTCCTGGCTCCCTTCACCGTGATCTTGACGAACTTCGAGGCGCCTTCGCCGTCACGCACGAGTTGCAGCGCCAGATCGCGCAACACCGCGCCGAGCGCGACGCGGAACCCGGCCAGCCGGGGATCGCCGGCGCGTGCTATCCGCGGCGCCCCGGACGCGCCGGTGGCGAACAGCATAAGGGTGTCGTTGGTCGAGCGGTCGCCGTCCACGGTAACGGCGTTGAAGGTGTCCTGGGTGTGCGCCTCGAGCAATTTCTGCAGGGCGCGCGGGGCGATGGCGGCGTCGGTGATCACGAAGGCGAGGACCGTGGCCATGTCCGGCGCGACCATACCCGAGCCCTTGGCGATTCCGGCAATTCGCACCGGAACGCCGTCGATCGTCGTCTCGGCGACCGCGCCCTTGGGAAAGGTGTCGGTGGTGCCGATCGCCCCAGCCGCAGCCCTCCATCCGTCGCCGGCAAGGCGCGAGGTCATCTCCGCGAGGCGCGGGGTCACCTTGGCGTCGTCGAGCAGGACACCGATCACCCCGGTGCTGGCCAGCATCACCTCCCGCCGCCGGCACCCGAACGCCGCCGCCGCCGCCCGCGCCACGCGCGCCGCGGCCCGATCGCCGGCCTGTCCGGTGAAAGAATTGGCGCAGCCGGCATTGACCACCAGAAGTCGCGCCTCGCCTCCACGCCCGGGCGCGATGCGCGCGCGGCACCAGTCCACCGGCGCGGAGCCGACGGCGTGGCGGGTGAACACCCCGGCGCACGCCGTTCCCGGAGCGAAGCGCATGACCAGCAAATCGTCGCGCTCGTCGGCGTAGAAGCCCGCCCGGCCGGTGGCCATTTCCACCCCGCCGACAGGGGTGATCTTCGGAAAGGCCACGGCCAGAGGCGAGACGGGAAGGGTGTTCATGGCCGGGGTCCAGCGATCGGCGCCAGGGCCGGCGGGGAGGCCGGCGGCTTGATCAACGTCTCGATTTTCGCCGACCGACGCAGGTCGAGGACCAGATCCTTGACCTGATCGAAGGTGAGGAAGCGGATGATCCGCGGCCGCGCCGCCGCCAAAGTCGGCGGTGGCTCGGGCGCGATGGAGTCGATCCGGGCCACGACATAGCCGGCGTCGGTGCGGAACGGGCCGACGATCTGACCCGCCTTGGCCCCCCTGATCGCGGCGGCGTAGGGCGCGGGCAGAGTGTCGGTGGTCGCCGGCGGCAGGGCGCCCCCCGCAAGGCGACTCGCGGCGTCGGTGGAACGGCGCGAGACGAGCGCCTCGAAGGCTGCGCCGTGGTCGAGCTGGCGCTTCACCTCGTCGGCCGACCGCCGATCGGCCACCACGATCTGCCGCAGTCCGACGTCGTCCACCGGGGTCCGGCCGCGCAGCATTTCCTGATAGAGACCGTCCACGGCCTGACGGTTCACTGCCTTGGCCACCTGACTTTCCAGCAGCAGGTCGGCGAGGGTCCGCTCGCGCGCGGCGGCGAGGCGGCGGCGCGCGGCGGGCGGGCTGTCGAGCCCGCGCCGATGCGCTTCGGCCGCCAGCAGTTTCTGGTCGATCACTTCGGTCATCACCTGGCCGAAGATGGGGGAGGCGGGCTCAAGGATCTCGTCGCGCCCGATCAGACCCTGGGCGGCCGCCTCACGCCGCACGTCGGAGGACCAGACGGTGTCGCCGTTCAGTCGGGCGACCACGACATCCCGCCAGGGCGCCGCGCGGCCCGGCGCCGCCGTCCGCTCGCACGCGCCCAACGCCGCGAGCGCCGCCCCAAAAGCGAGCAAGCGCGCGGCCTTCCCCTTCGTCACGCTTGCCTTGAGAGGACCGGCCGTCATAGGCATCCACACGCGAAGGGCCGACGCCCGCCGGTACACCCCGCTTTACGGAGGCGCATCCATGAAATTCTACAATTCCATCGGGCCCAACCCGCGCACGGTCAAGATGTTCATGGCCGAAAAAGGCTTGGAGATCCCGCGCGTGGAGGTCGATCTGATGACCGGCGAGAACCGCAAGGCGGCCTACAAGACGACGAACCCCGCCGGCCAGACCCCGGCCCTCGAGTTGGACGACGGCGCCGTGGTCACCGAGATCACCGCCATCTGCGAATATCTCGACGAGATCCATCCCGATCCGCCGCTGATCGGAAAGACGCCCGGCGAGCGGGCGGAGACCCGGATGTGGACCCGCCGCATCGACCTCAACATCGTCGAGCCGCTGGCCAACGGCTTCCGCTTTTCCGAAGGCCTGGCGATGTTCAAGGACCGCCTCCACTGCATTCCGCACGCGGCGGACGATCTGAAGGCCATCGCCCGGGAGAACCTGACCTGGCTGGACGGCCTCGTCGCCGGGCGCACATGGATCGTCGGCGAGCGCTTCACCCTCGCCGATATCCTCCTCTTCGCCTTCCTCGACTTCGGCGCCCAAGTGGGGCAGCCGCTGGACGCCGGGAACAAGGCGCTGGCGGCGTGGTTCGAGCGGGTCAAGGCCCGCCCGAGCGCGGCGGCGAGCGCCTAGGCCGCGGTCAGCTCACGGCGCGCGCGCCGCAGGCCAAAGCCGAGGCCGCCCACGCCGAGCAGCATCAACATCCAGGTCGCGGGTTCGGGGACGGCGGCGTTCACCCCGTTGAAGACATAGGCGAGGGGACCCTTGGCATTCGACACGCCGACGCCAAAGGTGGTCGTGCCGGGGCCGAACATGTCGCCGTCGCCCCACACGTTGGCCGTGTATCCGCCGGCGACGGTGAAGGCCATGCCGAAGACGTCGACGAAACTTCCGGCGAATGGAAAGTCGCAATCGATCGGCGATCCCTTGGGGAAAAACAGGTTGTTGTAGGAAAGATAGCCGCCGGGGAAATCGATGAAACTCAGGCTGGATGGGACCAGCGGGTCGAATTTGGGATCCCTCTCGTTCATGGGATTGATCTCCACCACGCCGGTGATCGCGGCGTTGGAGATGCCATCGGTGGCGTCGGAGAACGTCCCGCTGATGGCGGTGATCCTCCATGCCCCCACCGGATCGGTGCGGCAGGGGTTGTTCGCGGGCTTGCCGCAGTCGGGGTTGGGATCACGCGGGGCGACGTTCGGGGAGACCGTCAGCAGCCCGTGGCCACTGAAACCGGCGCCGTTGAGGCCAAAGGCGACCACGTCGGCATGGGCCTGCAGGCCAAACGCGGCGGCGATCAGGATTCCGAGAGCGGGAACCAGGGCTTGCATCCAAGTCTCCTTTTGGTGTTTGGGCGATCTGATGCGCCCAACCGCGAATACAGTGTGAGTGAGAGCGCCAAGGAAACGCCTCATTGCGAACATTTGTCAATTAGTTTCGTGGCGGGAGCGATGTCGAATCGTTCGTGCGACAGAGAGTGTCGCGATCCGTCCGGCGGGTTGGCCGTCAGGCGGGAAACGTCGATTGGTGAGCGCGCCTCTTCGATTATGCGCTCAGCCGCCATCCCGCTTCGGTGACGAAGCGCTGGAAGAAGTCGGCCTCATAGGCGGCTTCCGGGTGAGCGCGGACGAGGGCGTCGAGGCGGTGGGCGTCGGCGCCGACGAGGATGCGCCATTGTTCGGCTTTCACCCCGTCGAGGATGACCGTGGCCGCGGCCGCGGCCGTCATCGGGGCCTCGTCGCGGAAACGGCGCGCCTGCTCGGCGATGAGGGCGGCGACCGCCTCGTCGGAGAGGTGGGCGGCGGCCATCCCCATGGCCACCATCCGCGCGCGGGCCTGAGCGATCGCGGGCGCCTCGACCGTGTCGGAGTCCGAGCCGGTCAGCACGCGGCGGGAATTGGCGACGATCTCGGTACCGATGTGCCCGGGCATGACCACCGAGCATTTGATGTGTGGCGCGTTCAACGCCAGGTCGGTGATCAAGGCCTCGGTGAAGCCCTTCACCGCGAACTTCGCGGCGGCATAGGCCGTGTGCGGAATGTTGGGCCCGAGGGAAGCCCAGAACCCGTTGACGCTGCTGGTGTTGACGATGTGGGCCTCGGCCGCGTTCATCAGCATTGGCATGAAGGCGCGAGTGCACAGATAGACCCCGCCCCAGACCACGTTGAAGGTCTTTTCCCACTCGCCGCGGTCGCCGGAGACGAAGCCGCCGCCGCCGCCGATGCCGGCGTTGTTGAACAGGAGGTGAATCTTGTCGGTGTCCTGTTCGGCGGCGACCGCGGCCCGGAAATTCAGCACCTGGTCTTCAACGGAGACGTCGGCCTTGTGAGTGGTGACCCGGGTTCCCTGCGGCGCCCCGTCCAGGCAAATCGCCCGGGTGGCGGCCATGTTCGTCTCGGAGACATCGCACATGGCGACATTGCAACCCTCGGCCGCCAATTGCCGGGCGAACTCGCGGCCCATGCCCGAGCCGCCGCCGGTGATCACCGCCAGTTTGCCCGTGAAGTCCTTCATCGGCTCTTGTCTCCCGCACTGTTGACGCCGATCCTGCGCTCGGCGCGTTCAGGAGTTTCACTACGACGGATATGGCCTTGACCGCCACCACCTCCGAACCCGTCGGCGATCTCGCCGTTGCCCTCGCCCACGCCGCGCGCCTGCTTCGCGGGCGGCCGGTCATGGCGGAGGCGCAGTGCCGCGAGATATTGAAGGTCGTCCCCGGAGACCCGCGGGCTCTCCGCCTGCTCGCCGCCGCTCTGCGCGAACAGGGGGACGCGGCGGGGGCGCTCGCGATCATCGTCCCCTTGTCCGCGGCGGCCCCGACCTGGGCCCCGGCCGCCCTCGAGCTCGGCCTCACCCTCGGCGCGCTCGGGCGGAGCGCCGAGGCGCGGGAGGCATTGAGGCGCGCCGTGCGCCTCGATCCGCGGCTCCCTCATGGGTGGCGGGCTCTGGGCGACGAGCTGCATCTGGCGGGCGACGAAGCGGGGGCCGACGCCGCCTACGCCCGCCATCTCGCGACCTCGGCCGAGGACCCGGCCTTGCTCGAGGCCGGCGCGGCGCTGGTCGAGGGGCGGCTGGCGGCGGCCGAACACGCCCTTCGTCCGCACCTCGAGGCCCACCCCACCGATGTGGCGGCGCTGAGGATGCTGGCGGAGGTGGGCGGCCGCCTCGGGCGTTACGAGGACGCGGAGGCGCTTCTCGCCCGGTGCGTGGCCCTGGCTCCCGGGTTCGAGACGGCCCGCTACAATCTGGCCACCGTCCTCTACCGCCAGACAAAGGCCGCCCAGACCCTCGAACAGCTCGAACCGCTTCTGGCGCGCGCGCCACGCAATCCGGCGTATCGCAACCTGAAATGCGCCGCCCTCGGCCTGATCGGCGAGTACGAGGCGGCGATCGCCGGCTATGAGGACCTGCTTTCCACCCATCCCGCGCAGCCCAAGGCTTGGATCAGCTATGGCCATGCGCTGAAAACCGTCGGGCGCACGGGGGAGGCCGTCGCGGCCTATCGCCGAAGTCTCGCCCTCGCGCCCGGTCTCGGCGAGGCGTGGTGGAGTCTGGCCAATCTCAAGACCTTGCGGTTCACGCCGCAAGACGTCTCCGCGATGGAGGCGGAGCGGGCGAAGGCCGGCGCGAGCGAGGAGGACTGCTTCCATCTCGACTATGCCCTGGGCAAGGCGCGCGAGGACGCGGGGCACTACGCCGCCGCGTTCGGCCACTATGCGCAAGGCGCGGCCCGGCGCCGCGAATCGCTGGTCTATGATCCGGACGAGGCCACAGTCCACGTCCGTCGGTGCGCGACGGTGTTCACCCCCGCCTTCTTCGCCGAGCGTCAGGGCTGGGGCTCGCCCGCGCCCGACCCGATCTTCGTCGTCGGACTGCCGCGCTCCGGCTCGACCCTGATCGAGCAGATCCTCGCCAGCCATTCCCAAGTCGAGGGGACGATGGAGCTTCCCGACATCGTCGCCATGGCCAAGCGCCTCGGCGGCCGCAAGCGGATCGCCGACCCCTCGGCCTATCCGGAGGTCTTGCGCGATCTGGACCGGGAGGCGGTGCGGGAGCTGGGCGAGGAATACCTCGCGCGCACCCGCGTTCATCGCAAGAGCGGGCGACCGTTCTTCGTCGACAAGATGCCCAACAACTTCGCCCACGTCGGTTTCATTCGGCTTATTCTTCCGGCGGCGCGGATCGTCGACGCCCGGCGCGAGGCGATGGCCTGCTGTTTTTCCTGTTTCAAACAGCATTTCGCGCGCGGCCAAGCCTTCACCTACGACCTGACCGACCTCGGCCGCTATTACCGCGACTATGTGGCCCTCATGGCCGGCTTCGAGGCCGCCGCCCCCGGGGCGGTCCACCGGGTGACGCACGAGGCGCTCGTGGCCGACCCGGAAGGGGAGATCCGCGGGCTGCTGGCCTTTTGCGGGCTCGGGTTCGAGGCCGGATGCCTCGCCTTCCACGCCAACGCGCGGGCGGTGCGCACGGCCAGCTCCGAACAGGTCCGCCGGCCGATCAACGCCGAGGGGCTGGATCGGTGGCGTGCGTTCGAACCGTGGCTGGAGCCGTTGCGCGCGGCGCTCGGGGCGAACCCACCGCCTTGACCCTCCGTCACGCCGCTTGACGACAAATGTTTAGCGGGCGACACAGGGCGCATCGAGGCGCAAAGCCCGGGGGGTATTTCAGGTTGTCGAGCATCATTCCTGCGGCGCGCCCAGCGCGCGGTTCCGGTGCGGCCCTCGCCGGCCTCCTGGCGTCAACCATGCTGGCCGGCGCGGCCCCTGCGTTCGCCGTCGAACCAGCCGGCTCGACCTCGCTCGCCGAAGTGATCGTCACCGCGCAGAAACGCACGGAAAACGTCCAGAACGTGCCGGTGAGCATTCAGGTCCTCGGCACGCAGAAACTCGACGCGCTCAATATCAAGGACTTCAACGATTACATCAAGTTCCTGCCGAGCGTCGTCTATCAGTCATTCGGTCCGGGCCTGTCCAACGTCTATATGCGCGGGGTGGCCGCCGACAATCAGAGCAACCACTCCGGCTCGCTGCCGAGCGTCGGCACCTATCTGGACGAGGCGCCGATCACCACCACCGGCGGGGCGCTGGACATCCACGTTTACGACATCGCCCGGGTGGAATCGCTCTCCGGTCCGCAGGGCACCCTCTACGGGGCCAGTTCCGAGGCGGGCACCATCCGGATCATCACCAACCAGCCGCAGATCGGGGTCTTCACCGGCGCCTACGATATTCAGGGCAATACCGTCGGTCACGGCGGCCAAGGCTATTCTGGCGAGGGGTTCGTCAACATTCCGCTGGGCGACAAGGCCGCCATCCGCCTCGTGGGGTGGGGCGAGCACGACGCCGGCTATATCGACAACGTCCCCGGGACCCTGACCTTCCCGTCGAGCGGCATCACCGTCGACAACCGGGCCTTCGTCAAGAACGACTATAACGACGTCAATACCTATGGCGGTCGCGCGGCGCTGAAATTCGACCTGGGCCCCAACTGGACGATCACCCCGTCGATCATTGCCCAGGACGAGAAGAACAACGGCATCTTCGGCTATGAACCGAGCGTCGGCGACCTCAAGGTCAGCCACTTCCGCCCGGAAAACCAGCACGATCGCTGGTATCAGGCGGCCCTCACCGTGCAAGGGAAGATCAGTGATTTCGATGTGACCTACGCCGCCTCGCACATGGACCGGCGGCTCGATTCCTCAGCCGACTACACCGACTATTCTTTCTTTTACGATCAGGTTTTCGGTTCGGGGGCCTATATCCACAACGACGCGGGCCAACTCATCGATCCCACCCAGACGATCATCGGTCGCGACCGCTTCATCAAGGACAGCCACGAGTTTCGGATTTCCTCGGCCCAAGGCAATCGCTTTCGCTTCACCGCCGGGGTGTTCTACGAAAAGCAGCAACACTATATCTATCAGAACTACAATATCAATAACTTGGGTAAGGATATCACCGTCACCGGGTTCCCCAACACCCTGTGGCTGACCGATCAGTATCGCCAAGACGAGGACTTCGCCACCTTCGGCGAGGCCTCCTTCGACCTTCGCCCCAACCTCACGCTCACCGGCGGCATCCGCCTTTACACCTACGACAACTCGCTGGCCGGATTCTATGGGTTCAGCGCCGGCTACAGCTCGCACACCGGCGAGTCCCAGTGTTTCGGGCCGCCGACCCGCGGTCTTGGCCCCTGTACCAATCTCAACAAGGACGTCTCGCAAAGTGGCGAGACCCACAAGGTCAACCTGACGTGGCGGATCGATCCCGAAAAGATGGTCTACGCCACCTATTCCACCGGATTTCGCCCGGGGGGTGTCAACCGCAACGGAAACCTCGGCCCCTATCAGCCGGACTATCTCGACAACTACGAGGTGGGCTGGAAGACCAGCTGGCTGGACAGCAGCGTGCGGTGGAACGGCGCGCTGTTCTATGAGAAGTGGAAAGATTTCCAGTTCTCCTATCTTGGGCTCAACTCCCTCACCGTGGTCAACAACGCCGGCAATGCGCGCATCCTCGGCGTCGAATCGGACGCCACGTGGCGTCCGATTCGCCAGTTCACCGTCAACGGGGCGCTGGCCTATACCGACGCGACCTTGCGCAACGATTTCTGCGGCCTCTCCCCCGGAGAGTCCTGCGTCGGACAGGTGATCCAGGCGCCAAAGGGGACCCAGCTTCCGGTGACCCCGAAGTTCAAGGCCAACGGCACGGCGCGTTACGAATTCCAGGCGGCCGGACTGAATGCCTATCTTCAGGGGGTGGTCGTCTATCAGAGCTCGAGCTGGTCCGACCTCCTCATCCAGGCGCCGGTGCCCTCGACCAACCCGCCACGCTATGTCCCCGTGCGCGGCGCTCTGGGGCTGCAACAGGCCTATACGACCGCCGATTTCAGCGCCGGGATCTCCCACGCCAACTGGTCGATCGA
>JBDTKQ010000124.1:0-6020 GCA_039935235.1 Caulobacteraceae bacterium | reverse complement strand
GGCCAGGGCGAGGGCGCCGGGCGGCAGAGCGGCGGGGGCCGCGGCGCCCGGCGCCTTGTTGCACGAGGCGACGAGAAGCGCCGCGAGGGCGGCGGCGCCGCCCAGGGCGGTGGATCGGAAGTAACCGGGGGTTTTCATTCCGAAGCAATTCCCAAAAAGCGTGGCCGTTCCGAAGGCCGACCAATTGAGTGTGCCGCACGCTCGATGAACGGCGCTTGAACCATGCGTGAAGCCGGCGTTCACCGACCGCGGGCGGCCATCCACGACTGGAACATCAGCACCGACCACACCTTTTGCCCACCCGAGGAGTCCCCGGCCAGGTACCGCCGCCAGAGATCGGCCACCGGCCGGGGGCGAAGTACGCCCTGGCGTCCAATGGCCGCCGGAGCCAGCAGGCTCTCGGCCCAATCGCGCAGGCCGCCGGTGAGCCAGTCGTGCAACGGCACGGAAAAACCCATCTTCGGCCGGTCGATCAGCTCGCGCGGCACATAGCGGTCGAGGACCCGGCGGAGCAGCCACTTGGTCTCGCCGCCCCGGATCTTCATCGCCGCCGGCGCCCGCCAGGCGAAGGCGGCGACGGCCGCGTCGAGGAGGGGAACGCGAGTCTCGAGGCTGACCGCCATGGCCGCGCGATCGACCTTGCAGAGAATGTCGCCCGGCAGATAGTCGACGCTGTCCCGCCAGAGCATGGCGTCCAGCGGATCGCCCGCGACGGGAGCCGGCGGCCGCCATCGAGGCATCGCCCGCGGCGGGTCGACGAGAAGCGCGTCCGGATCGGCCCACGCGGTCATGGTGCGCTCGTAAAGATCGTCCATCGTCGGCGCCGAGAGCCAAGCGGCCGCCTTGCGCAGGTTGGGTCCCAGCCTGCCGCGAGCCGCGTAGCCGCGGGCGAGCGGTGCGAGAAACCCAAGGGCGCCGTCCATGAGGGTCAGAGGGATCGCCCCGGCCAGCGCTCCGGCGGCGCCGCGAAACGGCAGGCCGCCGATCGCCCGCCAAAGTCGTGGAACTCCCGGATAGCGCACATAGCCGGCGAACATCTCGTCGCCGCCGTCGCCGGTGAGGCACACGGTGACGTCGCGGCGAGCCAGCGCACTGATCAGGCAGGTCGGGATCTGCGAGGAGTCGGCGAAGGGCTCGTCATAGAGGGCGCCGAGCCCTGGCGCGATGGCCTGGGCGTCGGCCGCGGTGACGATGTGTTCGGTGTGGTCGGTCCCCAGATGGGTGGCGACGGCGCGGGCATGGGCCGCCTCGCTGAACTCGGACGCCTCGAAGCCGAGGGTGAAAGTCCTGACCGGCCGGTCCGAGACCGACTGCATGATCGCCGCGACGAGCGAGGAGTCGACGCCCCCCGACAGAAAGGCGCCCACGGGCACATCGGCGATCGTCTGGCGGCGGACAACGTCGCGCAACAACCGGTCGAGCGCCTCGATCGCTTCCGCGTCGTCGCCCAGGGGGTCCGCCCTCCCCGCCTCGACCACGTCGGCCAGGGTCCACCAGGGGTTCACTGTCGGCGCCGCTCCGGCCCGCCACTCGAGCAGGCCTCCCGGCGGCAGCTTGTTCACGCCGCGATAGATGCTGAGGGGGCCGGGCACGTAGCCGTAGCGAAAGAAGAGCGACAGGGCCGCCGGGCAAAGCGCGCCGGCGAAACCAGGGACCCGTTCGAGGGCCGTCAGCTCGGAGGCGAAGAGCAGCCGCTCGGCCGAGGCGACGTAGTAGAGGGGCTTTTCCCCGAACCGGTCGCGCGCCAGACGGCCGATGCGGCTGTCGCGGTCCCACACGGCGAAGGCGAACATTCCCTCGGCCCGCGTCAGCGCCTCCTCGACGCCGAACAGGGCGATGGCTTCGAGCAGGACCTCAATGTCGCAATGGCCGCGCCACGCCACGGGCCGCACCCGGTCCACCTGGCGGCGCAACGCCGCGTGGTTGTAGATTTCCCCATTGGCCGTGATCACATGGCGCCCACAGGCGGAGATCATCGGTTGCGCCCCCGCCGCGCTCAGATCGAGGACCGCCAGCCGCCGCTGGCCGAGCCACGCCCCGCCCTCCGACCAGATCCCCTCGCCGTCCGGACCCCGGTGGCGAACGGCCGCCAGCATGGCGCGCAGCGATCCCTCGCCGAAGTCCCCCGGCTCGGCGAGGAAGGCGCCCGCTATGCCGCAGATGGGGTGGCTCCGGAGCGCCCGATCAGCGGCACTTCTGCGTCCAGTGCCCGTGGGTCATCACGTCCTGGCAGAGGGCGGCGTGACGCTTGTGGGGCTGGCTCGACGCCTTGGGGTGGCGGGAAGGGTGACCGTGGGTCGCCGACGCCGTGGACCGGTGATGGTGATGGTGGGACCCCGCGGTCGCCGAGGTGGACCGGCCCTTTGCGCCGTGATGGGCGGCGGTGTGTTTGTGGCTGTTCCCCTTGTGTGAAGCCCCCGATCCGGTCGTCGCGTGGTGACCATGATGGTGGCTCGTCCCGTGGGAACCGCCCGACGGCGTCGTGGTGTGATGGTGATGATGAGTCGTCGCGTGGGCGGGAGCGGTGGCCGTCGCGACATGGTGATGATGATGGGTTGAAGCGGCCGCGTCTGCGTGGTGGGTCGCCGCCGTGGCGGGGGCCGCCGCGAACAGGCAGGCGGCGACGAGGGCGGCCACGAGGGGTATGGAAGCGGTGCTCATTGAAGGGTCCTGTCGGCGGAAGGCGGCGTCAGGCGACTCGCGCCTGAAGATCCTTCAATACCTTGGGCACGAGTCCCGGCAAGTCCTCGCTGACCAGTCCGGCTCCAAAATGGTCGGCGCACGCGGCGTGTATCCACGCCCCTGCGCACGCCGCCTCGAAACTCTCCATGCCCTGGGCGATCAGACCGCCGATCAAGCCCGCCAGAACGTCTCCCGATCCGGCGGTGGCCAGCCACGGCGAGCCATTGACGTTGACCGCCGCGCGACCGTCGGGCGCGGCGACGACCGTATCGGGTCCCTTCAGCAGCACCACCGCCTGCGCCCGCGCCGCCGCCGTCCGCGCCGCGGTGATCCGCTCGGGGGCGCTCTTCAACAGGCCCGGAAAGATGCGCTCGAACTCGCCGGCGTGGGGGGTGAGGACGTCATCGCGGTCCAGCGCCGAGAAAAGTTCGTCCGGATCGTCGCGGAACACGCTCAGGGCGTCGGCGTCGACCACCAGGGCGGCCCCGGCGCGGGCGAGGGCCAACACGTTGCACAAGGTCGCCTCGGTGACCCCCGCCGCCGGTCCGATCACCACCGCCTCCGCGTTGGACGCCGCCGCCGCCAGCTCCTGTTCGGTGTCGAACGGCCGCAGCATGATCGCCTCGAGATGGGTGGCGTTGACCATCAGGGCGTCGAGCGGCGAAAGCACGGTCACCAGCCCGGCGCCTATGCGCAGGCCGGCCCGCGACGCGAGCCGCGCGGCGCCGGTGCTCCACGCCTCGCCGCTCACCACGATCAGCCGCCCGCGCGTCTGTTTGTAGGCGGCCACGCCCGGCCACGGATAAAGCCCCAGCCAAAGCTCCGGCGTGTTCTCGTGGAGGTTGGCGGTCGTCTCGCCAAGGCCAATGTCGGCGACGATCAGCTCGCCACAAAGCGAGCGGCCCGGCTGAAGCACGTGAACGGGCTTCTTGCGATGAAATGTGACGGTCAGATCGGCGCGGAAGCTCACGGCATCAAGCGGCTTGCCGGCGTCGCCCGATACGCCACTGGGCACATCCACCGCGACCACGGGCGTTCCCGCGCGATCGAGAGCGCGCGCGAGCCGGACCAGCTCACCGCCCAGCGGCCTGTCGAGGCCGACTCCGAAGAGGGCGTCGACGACGATCGCCCCGTCAGCCGGCTCGCGCGCCACGAGCGGCGCGGTCTCGCCGTCCCAGCCCGCCGCCGCCGCGCGCGCGTCCGCGGTTCGCGGTGGCGCCAAGGCCTCGACGCGCACCGCCCACCCAGCCGCCCTCAACCGGCGCGCGACGACATAACCGTCGCCGCCGTTGTTCCCCGGCCCCGCGAGCACCACTGCGGCGCCGACCGGAAAGCGCGCCGCGATCGCGTCGGCGACCGCGGCTCCGGCGCGCTCCATCAGCACGAGTCCGGACGTGCCCGCCTCGATGGCGGCCCGGTCGGCGGACGCCATCTGGGCGACGGTGAGGATCTCGCGCGCGCCGGTCAAAGCACGTGCGTCGCCGCCTCGGCGCCACGGTCGACAAGCACGAGGCCGTCGGGCCCCGACTCGAGGACGGTGATCGAGACATGATCGGGCCGAAAGCCGATCACCCTGTCCTCCCCGGAAAGCACCGACAGAACCGCGTTGATCGCCACGAAGTGACTGAACACCGCCGTTCCTGCACGCCGCGCCACCGCCTCGGCCACGCCGCGGCGCCAAGCCTCATAGTCGAGATCGCCGACAATCTCCGACCATCGCCCGGCGAGGGCGTTGCGCAGCCACGCCGGCCGCTCGGCGAGGCTCAAAGCCGCCGGCGTGGGAATCTCGCCCACCGCCGGGTCGATCTCCACGTTCACGCCAAGCGCTTCGGCGAGGGGCCCGCCGGTTTCCCGGCATCGCCGCAGCGGCGAACTGACGACGCGTGTCGGCCGGTCGGCCGTCGGCAAGGCCATCAAGGCATCGGCCGCCCGCCGCGCCTGCGCCGCGCCCAGTTGATCCAGTCCGGGGTCGGGGTCCCCGAAGCCCCACGCGGACGCCGGTCGACCATGGCGGATCAGATAGACGCGGGCCATTCGCGTCAGTCCGCCTGGAAGAGATTGCGGATGCCGTCGTCGGCGAGCCGGACGCGTCCCTCGCGGCCGATCTGCTCGGCGCTTTCCATCGCGCGCAGGGTCGTCTCGTCGGCCGGCGTGTTGGCGACGAAGCGACGGTTTTCGCTGTCGCGGCCGATGACGATTCCCATGCGGTAGCCGTCGCGCGAATGAACCACGGTATACGTCTCGACCGTCGCCGGTCCCGAGGGCCGTTCGACGACCTCCGGATGGGCGAGGGCGTCGATCTGGCTTTGGATCGCCGATGGGTCCTGCCGCTCGAAGGGCCCTTTTGGCGGCATCGTCGAATAGATCCCCGTGGATTGTTTGGTCAGGAACCAGCCATTGGCCGTCGCCAGCCCCCAAGAGCCGGGTCGCGCCCGCAACTTGCCCATCATCGTCGCCACCGAATGCATGGCGTAATTGTTCCCCGGCCCTCCGAAATACGGAAGGCCGCCGGTGACGGTGAGACCGCGCGGATCGTCCAGGCCGAGGCCCAGCTCCTCCGCCCCGATCTGGACCGCCGAGGGGAAGCACGAATAGAGGTCGAAGAAATCGATCTCGTCGAGGCCGACGCCGGCCATCTCCAGCGCCCGGGCGCCGGTCAGACGCATCGCCGGGCTGGAATGATAGTTCTGGCGCTCCAGCGGGAACCACAGGTCCGCGGCGTCGGCGCAGCCATGGAGGAAGACCATCCTGTCATCGGGAACGCCCAGTTCGCGCGCCTTCTTCAGGCTGGCGACCAGCACGCCGGCGGATTGATCGACCTGCATGATGGCGTTGAGGTATTTTGGATAGGGATAGCTGATCATCCGGTTGGCGGGACCCATCGCGACGAGGTCTTCCGCCGAGCGCGGGGTGGGAAACCAGGCGAAGGGGTTGTCCGCCGCCACCCGGGTGAACGGCGCGAACAGGCGCCCCAGTCTCTTTTGATGATCGGCCAGACTCCGCCCGTCCCGCGCCCGCAAGGCGTTCTCGAACAGGGGATAGGTGTTGACCGGTATGCCGAGCCCATGCGCCGCCTCGTGCGGCGTGACGCCCGGGCGCGCGTCGCCGATCCGCTCCGGCGGCCCGGCCTCGTCGTCGCCCCAGCCTTCGAACGGCGAACCGGCCGCCAGCCGCTTCATCAGCGAGCCGAGGAACTCCGCCCCCACGACGAGGGCGAACTGCGTCTCTCCCGCGGCAATTTTTTCACACACCACATTGATCAGCTGTTGGGGACTGTTGCCGCCCATCTGGCTGTAAACCTTCCAGCGGGGCGTCGCGCCGAGCGCCCGGGCGAGGCT
>JBDTKQ010000123.1:0-3356 GCA_039935235.1 Caulobacteraceae bacterium | reverse complement strand
GGTCTCGCAGAGCGACGCCCAGGGTTTGCAACAGCTTCTCGAGCGGTTGTGGAACGTCAATTGCGCCGCCGAGGGCGGCGATACGGTGGTGGTGCCGGTGAGCTTCGCGGTGGGTGAGGACGGCCGGGTGGTCGGGCGGATCACCGGCGGGGGGGAGGAATCCTCGTCCGACCCGGTGGTGTTCGCCGCCGCTCGCCGCGCCATCGATGCGGTGCATCAGGCGGCGCCCTATGGGGAGCCCTATCGCGGAAAGCGCTTTAAGGTGATCTTCGACGCCCGCAAGGCGTGTTCGCAACGGTAGGGAGTGACGCGCGCGTGCGTGGCTGGAAATCGATCCTGACGATAGTGGCCGCGGCCGGCGCCCTGGCCTGCGCGGCATGGGACCCGTCCCCGGCGCGGGCCGAGATCGTGGTCAATGTCGACCAGGGCGCCAGCGCGCCCCTGCCCATCGCCATCCCGGTCTTCGGCGGTCCGGCCGTGGGCGCGCAGATCTCCCAGGTGGTGACCGACGATCTCGGGCGCTCGGGCCTGTTTCGCCCGGTGGACCCGGCGAGCTATCCCAACCAGGGGCCGGACGTGAACGTCCAGCCGCGCTTCGACGCGTGGAAGGCGATCAGCGCGCAGGGGCTCCTCACCGGCCAGGTGGTGAGCGAGGTCGACGGGCGCCTCCGCGTGGACTTCCGGCTGTGGGACATCTACGCCGGCGAGCAGTTGCTCGGCGCCCAGTTCGTCACCACCCCGGAAAACTGGCGGCGGGTCGCCCACAAGATCTCCGACGCCGTCTATGAGCGGCTGACCGGCCAGCAGGGCTATTTCGACACCCGGGTGGTGTTCGTCGCCGAGAGCGGGACGAAGACCAAGCCGGTCCGTCGCCTCGAGATCATGGACCAGGACGGGGCCAATCCCAGCTATCTGACCGACGAGTCCTCTCTCGCCTTCTTCCCCATGTTCTCGGCCAACAGCCAGGAGATCACGTTCATGGCGCTGCGGCCGACCGGATCGTCGGTCTACCTGCTGAACATCGAGACCGGCCGCCAGGAGGCGCTCGGCCACTTCGACGGCATGCAGTTCGCCCCCCGCTTCTCCCCCGACGGGCGCAAGGTGGTGCTTTCGGTGGATCGGGGCGGCAACACCGACATCTATCTGATGGATCTGGGCACCCGCCGGTTCACCCGCCTGACCACCGATCCGGGGATCGACACCTCGCCGTCGTTCTCGCCGGACGGGACCAGGATCGTGTTCAACTCCGACCGGGGCGCCTCGCCGCAGCTCTATGTGATGCGCGCCGACGGTTCGGACGTGCGCCGCATCTCCTTCGGGTCGGGGCGCTACACGACACCGGTGTGGAGCCCCGACGGCAAGCTCATCGCCTTCACCAAACAGGAGGGCGGCAGTTTCCACATCGGGATCATGCGGCCCGACGGCTCGGAGGAGCGCCTCCTCACCACCAGCTATCTCGACGAGGGGCCGACGTGGGCCCCCAACAGCCGGCTGATCATGTTCTCGCGCGAGACGAGGGGGGCGGGGCCGCATCTGTGGACGGTGGATATCAACGGGCGCTTCACCCGGCCGGCGCCCTATCCGCTGCGCGCGTCCGATCCGGCGTGGTCGCCGCTGCTCCATTGACCGTGACCGGCCCCGACCTCGCGGCGCGCCACACGGTGGCCCAAGTGTTCGGCCCTTTTCCGCCCAGGATCGCGCTACGACCACTTGTTGTCGAAGCCCCGCGAAAGGATCACGCCATGACCATTCCCCACCACCGCGCCGCCGCTTTCGGACTCGCCGCCATGGCGGCCCTGTCGATGGCGGCCTGCGCCTCGCGGCCCAAGCCCATGGGACCGGCGGCGACCCTCGTCCCCGCGCCGCCGCCGCCGCCCAGCTATGCCGCGCCGTCGCCAGGCCCGGTTACCGAGGGACCGGTGAGCGGCGCCGCCGTTCCCGGCTCGGAACGGGATTTCGTGATCAACGCCGGCGACCGGGTCTATTTCGCGTTCGACAGCTACCAGATCCGCGACGACGCCCGCCCCGTCCTCGCCGCCCAGGTCGCCTGGCTCGGCCGCTATCCGGCGGTGCGCGTGCGCATCGAGGGCAACTGCGACGAACGCGGAACGCGGGACTACAACTTCGCCCTCGGCGCCCGGCGGGCCGACGCGGTGCGGGACTGGCTCGTGGCGCGCGGCGTCGACGGGGCGCGGATTTCCACCGTGTCTTTCGGCAAGGAACACCCGATCGACACCAGCGGCTCCGACGACGGCGCGGCGCGCAACCGCAACGCCCACACCGCCATCACCCAGGGCGCAACCTAGAATGACCGGGGCGGCGCGGGCGCGGCTGGCCGCCATGGCCGCGGCGTTCGCGGCGGTGTGCGCCGCCGGCCCCGCGCCGGCCCAGACCTCGCTCGACTCGCCGCCCCTCGACGAGCGTTCGACCAAACGCCTCGATCGGCTGGAAAAGGCGTTCAAGGAACTGCGCGCGGTGGTCTTTCAGGGGCGCGAGACCGGTCAGCCCGTGATCGTTCAGCCGGCCGACACCCAGGGACAGGTTGCCGCCCTCTCCGACAGGATCAACGAACTGAGCCAGAGCCTCGCGCGGCTCAACGGGCAGATGGAGGTCGTACGCCACGATCTGGACCAGTCGCGCCGGGAGACGGGCGATCTGCGCGTGGAGAGCGCGGCCCTCGAGGCGCGGCTCGCCGCCGCCGACCGGCAGGCGCAAGCCGCGGCGCCGCCACCGGCCCCGGTCGCGCCGCAAGACCCGGAGGCCGGCTTCGCCGCCGCCCAGACGGCGTTCGCCGCCGGCGACACCACCGGCGCGGAGGCGGGATTTCGCGGCTATCTGGACGCCGAGGGCGACGGGCCGAAAGGTCCCGAGGCGCGCTACTGGCTTGCGCGCACCCTGATCGCGCGCAAGGCGTGGAGCGACGCCGCCCAGGCCGACATCGAGGCTCTCCACGGCTGGCCGAAGGTGCGCTGGGCTCCGGCGGCCGTGCTCGATTTGTCCCGCGCCCTCGTGGCGCTGGAAAAGCCGGACGACGCCTGCCAGGCGTTGGGCGAATTGGCGAAACGCTATCCCGCCGCCGCGCCGTCGGTGCGCAGGGGCGCCGCGGAGCTGCGCGTCCGCGCCCAGTGCGGCTGCCCGCGGCCGCGGACGCCCAGGCGCGGCTGGGGGCGCGGCTGGAACGGGACGCCGCGGCGCCCGTCGTGGTCGCCTTTTCCGGCGGCGGCGATTCCCTGGCTCTTCTGCTGATCGCCAAGGCGTGGGCCGACGGGGCCGCCCGGCGCCTCGTGGCGGCGACCGTCGATCACCGGCTTCAGCCGGCGAGCGCCGACTGGGCGCGATGGTGCGCCGGGCGGGCG
>JBDTKQ010000122.1:0-11118 GCA_039935235.1 Caulobacteraceae bacterium | reverse complement strand
TCGGCGGGGCGGTCTCGGTGTTCGGCATCCGCCGTTTCGCCGCGGGCCTGCCGGTGACGCCGGTCGACCCGGTCGCCCTTCACCGACGCTTCGTCGGCGAGGTGGCGGAGATTTTCAAAAATCCGTCGTTCCGGGTTCTGTTCGCCGCCTCGGTCCTGTTCTTCGTCGCCCAGGGCGTGGCGGCGACATGGGGGGTGCACATGAACGTGTTCGTGTGGAAGATGACCCCGGCGCAGATCCAGGTGACGATCCTCGGCTATTTCGCCGGACTTCTGGTGGGGGTGCCTCTGGCCCCGCTGCTCGCCCGCCGGTTCGAGAAGCGGACGGTGATCATCGCCGGGCTGTTGATTCTGTGCGCGGCCCAGGGGGGCCTCTCCGGCGTCCGGGCGCTCGGCCTGCTCGAGTGGAGCGGAGAGGCGATCGTCATGCCCCTGACCCTCAACGGCTTCGTCGCCGGCATCGGCGTGACCCTGGCGGGCATTTCGATCGGCTCGATGATGGCCGACGCCGCCGACGAGCACGACTTCCTGTTCGGCAAGCGACGCGAGGGCCTCTATTTCGCCGGACTGGGCTTCGCCGGCAAGGCGGCCACCGGCATCGGCGCGCTCCTGGGCGGTATCGGCCTGGACGCGATCCACTTTCCCCGTCATCCGGCGATGCACGGCCACGCCGCCCCGATCGCCGCGGCGACCCTCGACAAACTGGCGGCGGTGTCGGGTCCCGTGGTGGCGGTGGCCTCGGCGGTGGCCACCTTGCTGCTCGTGTTCTACCGCATCGACCGGCGCCGGCACGCCATGGTGGTCGAGGCGTTGCAGGCCAGACGGCGGCAGGGCGGCGCCTGATGGCGGACGGTCTCGAGCGGCTGGCGGGGTTGCTGCGCGACCGGCGCCTATCGCCGGGCTGTTATGTGATCGGCGTCACCGGCTCGGTGGCTTCGGGCAAGAGCACGGTATCGGCGGCCTTGATGCCCCTGATCGCCGCGTGGCCGGACCGCCCGCGCGGCGAGTTGGCGTGCACCGACGGTTTCCTGCTTTGCAACGAGGTTCTCGCGGCGCGGGAACTGATCGCGCGCAAGGGCTATCCGGAAACCTACGATGCGGCGGCGCTGATCGCGGCGTTGAAGGCCGTCCGCACGGGCGAGGCGCGATTTCCCGGTTATTCACACGCCACCTATGACGTGGACCAGGCAATGGGGCGGCGGATCGCCCGGCCCGACGTTCTGGTGATCGAGGGCCTGGGCCTTGGGACCACCCGGCCGCCGGCGCCGGTGGACATCCTGATCTATCTCGATGCCGACGAGGTCGATCTGGCGACATGGTTCGTCGATCGTTTCATGGGCTTCTGGCGCCGGGCGGCCGACGACCCGACCTCGTTCTACGCAAGGTTTCGAGGGCTGGACGAGGCGGGCGCCGAGGGCCTCGCGCGGGCGGTGTGGACCGGCATCAACCTTCCGAACCTGCGCCGGCACATCCTGCCGCTGCGCTCCCGCGCCGATGTGGTGGTGCGGCAGGATGGGGAACATCGGATCGTGGACATCGAAGGCGGACCCGCCCGCCGGCGCACCCCCGCCTCGCCGTCCGGCCGCGGGCGCCAGGGGCAAACCGGGGAGGGGAGGGCCGCGCGCTGACCGGGACTCTCATTGTCGAGCGAGCCACCGCCGGCGACGCCGGGGAGATCGCCGAACTGTTCCTGGCCTCCCGCCAGGACGCGCTCCCCTATCTTGCCCGCATTCACCGGGACGATGAGGTGCGGGCATGGGTTGGCGAGGTCGTGCTCCCGCGCCTCGAAACCTGGGTGGCCCGCGAGAGGGACCGCATCGTCGGCTTTCTCGCCCTCGACGGCGACGATCTGGACCAGCTCTATGTGCTGCCCGGCCACTATCGTCAGGGGATCGGCGCGCGACTTCTGGCCGTCGCCAAGGAGCGCAGCCCCGCGCGCCTGCGGTTGTTCGCATTCCAGAGGAACATGCGCGCGCGCGCCTTCTGGGAGGCCAACGGTTTTCGCGTCCTCGACATGAACGACGGGGATCGCAACGAGGAGAAGGAACCGGACATCCACTATGAATGGCGCCTGGGGAACGCCGGGCCCTGAAATTGTCTCCTCCCCGTTTCCGCCTTTCCCCATCATGCTCTAGGCTTGGTTCACGAGGGATCGGGAGGAGTTGGCCATGACCACCCACGCCGCCGGCGAGGTTCGCGCGCTGGCTCTGGCCGGACCCACGGGCGCGGGCAAGACGACGCTGATGGAGGCCATGCTTCTGGCCGCCGGGGCGATCGAGCGGCGCGGGGCGAGCGGCGCGGACAAGATCGGCGATACCAGCCCCGAGGCGCGGGCCCGCGGCCATTCGGTCGAGCTCAACTTCGCCCACCTCGATTTTCTCGGGGACCACTATGTGGTGATCGATTGCCCCGGCTCGGTGGAGCTGGCGGGGGAGTCCGACGCCGCCCTTCCCGCGGCCGACCTGGTGGTGGTGGTGGCCGAGCCGGAGGCGGCCAAGGCGGCCCTGCTCCAGCCGATCGTGCGCCAGCTCGAATCCCTCGGCGTTCCGCGGGCCCTGTTCATCAACAAGATGGATCAGGCGCGCGGGCCCCTCGACGACCTCCTCGCGGCTCTGGCGCCGATCAGCGCCGTCCCCCTCGTCGCCCGGCAGATCCCGATCGTCCAGGGCGAGACGGTGGCGGGGTTCGTCGATCTGGCCCTGGAGCGGGCCTTCACCTACCGATCGGGCCAACCCTCGGAACTCACCGAGTTGAAGGGCGAGACCGCCGCCCACGAGGCCGACGCGCGGTTCCATATGCTCGAACAACTGGCCGACTTCGACGACGATCTGATGGAGCAACTGCTCTCCGACGTGAACCCCACGCGCGATCTGGTGTTCGCCGACCTTGTGCGCGAGATGAACGACGGCCTTATCATGCCGGTGTTCTTCGGCTCGGCCGCCAATGGTTTTGGCGTACGGCGGCTGTTGAAAGCGCTGCGCCACGAGACGCCGCCCTCGGCCAGGGCCGCGCAACGGCTCGGCCTCGAGGGCTCCGGCGCCTATGTGGTCAAGACCGCCTATGCCGGTCAAGCGGGCAAGCTCGCCTATGCCCGGGTGTTTGGCGGCCCTCTCGCGGACGGGGCCGATCTGACGCTCGGCGACAGCGAGCGGGCGCGGGCGGGTGGGTTGTTTTCCGTTCAGGGCGGCGCGGTCAGGAAGGTGGCGAAGGCCGCGATCGGCGATCTGGTGGCCATCGGCAAGGTCGAGGCGGCGGTCGCCGGCGATGTCCTCGCCCTGGGGCCGACGCCTTGCAAGGCGCGCGCGTCCGCCGCGCGTCCGCCGCTCTTCGCCCTTGCCGTCAGCGCGGCCAACCGCAAGGACGACGTACGCCTCTCCGGCGCCCTGACCAAAATCCTCGAGGAGGACCCCACCCTTTCACAGACCCAGGATCCGGAAAGCCACCAGGTGCTGATCATGGGGCAAGGGGAGGGCCACGTCCGCCTCGCCCTGGAGCGGATGCAACGCCGCTTCGGGGTGGAGATCACCACCGCCAAACCGGTGACCCCCTATCGCGAAACGATCCGCTCGTCGGTGAACCAGCGCGGTCGGCACAAGAAGCAGACCGGCGGCCACGGGCAATTCGCCGACGTCACCGTGGAGATCAGGCCGCGCGCCCGGGGCGAGGGCTTCGCCTTCGTCAGCAAGATCACGGGCGGGGCGGTGCCGCGCCAGTGGATTCCGGCGGTCGAGCAGGGATTGCGGGACGGCTTGGCCAAGGGGCCGCTCGGCTTTCAGGTGGTCGATGTCGAGGCGCTGTTGCTCGATGGCGGCTTTCACGCGGTCGACTCCTCGGAAATGGCCTTCCGCATCGCCGGGCGTCTCGCCATGGAGGAGGCCCTCGCCAAGGCTCACGCCTATCTCCTCGAGCCGATCGACAAGCTGGTGGTGTTCGCCCCGTCCACCGCAATCGCCAATATCAATTCGGCCCTCTCCTCGCGGCGGGGCCAGATTCTCGGCTTCGGGCCGCGCGCGGGTTGGGCCGGATGGGAGGCGATCGACGCCTATCTGCCCCAGAGCGAGCGGTATGGCCTGATCGCCGAGATCCGCTCTCTCACCCAGGGTCTGGGCGTCTTCGAGGCCGCCTTCGACCACATGGCCGACCTGACGGGGCGCCTCGCGGACGAGGTGGTCGCGGCCAGGGCCGATGCGTGAACCATTGGCGTTGCGACGGGTTGTTTCAATCGAAGAAGGAGTTTCCCCATGATCGTCCTGCCTGACCTGCCCTATCCCTATGACGCGCTGGCTCCCGCCGTTTCCGAGGACACCCTGCACTTTCACCACGACAAGCATCACGCGGCGTATGTGAGGACGGTCAACGAACTCCTCGACAAGGCCGGCAAGACCCCGCGCGACCTCGAAAGCCTGGTGATCGACAGCGCCGGCGGGAGTGACAGGAAGCTGTTCAACAACGCCGCCCAGGCGTGGAATCACGGGTTTTTCTGGGTGTCCATGACGCCGGACCGGACCGAGCCCACGGGCGACCTCCACTCGGCGATCGCCTCGGCCTTCGGCGACCTGGGGAAACTTCGCGACGCCTTCGTCGCCGAGGGCGCGACCCATTTCGGATCGGGGTGGGTGTGGCTGACGGCCGACCGTCATGGCGCGCTGAAGGTGATCTCCACCCACGACGCTCACGATATGCTGACCGAGGCGCAGACGACCCCGCTTCTGGTGTGCGACGTTTGGGAGCACGCCTACTATCTCGACTATCAGAACGATCGGAAGGGCTTCCTCGAGGCTTGGTTCGACGCCCTGCCCAACTGGTCGCTCGCCGCGGCTCAACTGGCGGCCGCCCGGGGTCAGGGACAGGCGTGGCGCTATCCGAAGCAGAGCGCCGACGCTGGCGCGCAACACGCCGCCTGATCGCGGGAAAAGGGGGGCGGCCGTGGCCGAGGCGCGGGATATCCGGCTGGCCCTCGTGGATGTCGACGGCACGCTGGTCACCCAGGACAAGGTGCTCACCGCGGCGGCCCTCGACGCGGTGAAGGCCTTGCGGGCGGCGGGGATCGCCCTGGCGATCACCAGCGGCCGGCCGCCGCGGGGCATGACCATGCTGGTGGGACCTCTGGCTCTGGACACGCCCATCGCCGGGTTCAACGGAGGGGTGTTCGTCGGTCCGGACATGAGCGTGATCGAGAGCCATACCCTCGATCCGGCGGTCGCGCGCAAAGCCCTGAAGATTATCGCGGACAAAGGCCTGGACACCTGGCTGTACACCGCCGACGACTGGTTCATCCACGACAAGGACGCCCCCCACGTCGCCCGCGAGACCTGGACGGTGAAGTTCGAGGCCAGGGTGGTGAAGGATTTCGCTCCCGCCGATCTCGACAAGGCGGTGAAGATCGTCGGGGTCTCCGACGATCTCGATCTGGTGGCCGAGTGCGAAACGGCGGTTCAGGCCGCCCTTGGCGACAAAGCCAGCGCGGCGCGATCCCAGCCCTACTATCTGGACGTCACCCATCCCCTGGCCAACAAGGGGACGGTGGTCTCCACCCTCGCGCGCATGCGCGGTCTGGAACCGCGCCAGATCGCCACCTTCGGCGACATGCCCAACGACGTTCTGATGTTCGTCAAGAGCGGTTTTTCCGTCGCCATGGGCAATGCCGGCGCCGAGGTGAAGGCCAAGGCCAGCGCGATCACCGACAGCAACGAGAACGACGGCTTCGCCAAGGCGGTGAGGCGATACCTTTTGGCAGGAGACACTGCATGACCCCGCGGGTGCGCGAAATCCTCGGCTGGTACGGGGCGGACAGCCCCGGAACCCTGACCAATCTCGCCCGGTTGCTGAACCACGGTCGCCTCGGCGGTACGGGCAAGCTCGTCATCCTGCCGGTGGATCAGGGATTCGAGCACGGGCCGGCGCGCTCCTTCGCGCCCAATCCGCCGGCCTACGATCCGCGCTATCACTTCGAGCTGGCGATCGCCGCGGGGTGCAACGCCTATGCCGCGCCGCTCGGCTTTCTCGAGGCCGGAGCGCGGGAATTCGCCGGCGACATACCGCTCATTCTCAAGACCAACGACTCCGATGTTCTTCGGGACGACCCAGACCCCAATCAGGCCCTCACGGGCAGCGTCGCGGACGCCCTTCGTCTCGGAGCCAGCGCGGTGGGCTTCACCATCTATCCCGGGTCGGCCCACGAGGACGCCATGTACACCCAGCTTCGTGACCTGGCGCGCGAGGCCAGGCAAAACGGCCTCGCCGTGGTGGTGTGGTCCTATCCCCGCGGCTCATCGCTGAGCAAGGAGGGGGAGACGGCCATCGACGTGGTGGGCTACGCCGTCCAGATCGCCGCCCAGCTCGGAGCGCACATCATCAAGGTCAAGCTGCCCACGGCCCATATCGAACAGGAAGCGGCGCGCAAGGTCTACGAGGAGCACAAGATCCCGATCTCCACGGCCGCGGAGCGGGTGCGCCACATCGTCGACTGCGCCTTCGCCGGCCGGCGGATCGTGATTTTCTCCGGTGGAGCGGCGGTGAGCGACGACGCGACCCTGCTGGACGAGATCCGCGCCATTCACGCCGGCGGCGGGTTCGGCTCGATCATCGGCCGCAATTCGTTCCAGCGGCCAAAAGACAAGGCGCTCCACATGCTGGGCGAGGCGATGGACATCTACGCGGGTAAGGTGGGGACCCGGTGATGTCTTTGCCGAGTCTCAATCCTGGTCGGCGATAACCAAACCGAGGAGGAGTCCGAGCGCGAGTCCGGCGACCGCGGCGGCGGCCATGGCGGCATAGGGCCGGTCGGAAACCACGGTGTCGACCAGACCGGCGGCCTCCTGGGTGCGAACCCTGGCCCGGCCGTAGAGGTCCCTGGCGGTATCGGCGGCGTCGCCGGCCTTTTCCTTCACCTGGTCGCGCACGTCCGAGACCCTGGCGCGCACGTCCGATCCCTTCGCCCACGATGAGCGCGACGAGGTCGTCCCTGAAGTCCCGGCCATGATCTTCCTTTCGATGGGTGTCGGCCCCGTGTGTTCAACGCCCCTCGCGGCTGGCGCGTTCCGACCTTGTCGGCGAAGGTGGGGCCGCCCATGCTCGGGCGGAACGATGGAGGACGAAGATGTCGAGCTCTCTGGCGGTTTCCGGGGCGGTGAAGGCCTACGTCCAGAAATGGGGAATGCGGGGGGATCCGGTTCTCGCCCGTTGCCGCGCCGAGACCGCCGCCGATCCGCGGAGCATGATGCAGATCAGTCCCGAGCAAGGGGCGTTCATGCAGGTCTTGGTCAAGGCGCTTCGCGCCCGCCGGGCGCTCGAGGTGGGAGTGTTCACCGGCTATTCGTCCACGGCGGTGGCCATGGCGATGAAGGCCATGCACGGGGCCGACACCCGGCTCGTGGCCTGCGACATCTCGGCGGAATTCGTCGGACGGGCGCGGGGTTACTGGCGCGCGGCGGACGTGGACGACGTGATCGAGACCCGCGTCGGTCCGGCCAGGGAGAGCCTCGAGGCGCTGGTCTCCGAGGGGGCGGGGGGCTCGTTCGACCTGATGTTCATCGACGCCGACAAGACCGGCTACGAGGCCTACTACGATCTTGGCCTGCAACTCATGCGCCCCGGCGGGATGATGCTGATCGACAACATGTTGTGGAGCGGGGCGGTGGCCGATCCGTCCGACACCTCAGCCGATACCGTCGCCCTTCGCCGGCTGGCGGAGAAAATCCACGCCGACGAGCGCGTCGACATGACCCTCGCCACCGTCGGCGACGGGCTGTCGATGATCGCCAAACGCTGAAACGGCGTCCGCGACGGCGCCTCCCGTGGCGAATTGCCGGCGTTGGGGCTTGGCATTGGCGGTAAAGGCGCCATTGTCGTTCTATTGGGGGAGAGCGGGCTTCAAAGCGCGGACAATTCCCCGGGAGACAAGGAGACATCATGGCGGAGAGCGCTCAGAAGAAACCCAATGGCCTGCAGAAAGTCCTGCAGCCTTCGCCCGAACTCTCAGGGGTGATCGGGTCCGGGCAACTGTCGAGGGGAGAAGTCGTCTCGAAGATTTGGGCCTATATCAAGAAGAATAATTTGCAGAACCCGGCAAACAAGCGGGAAATTATCGCCGACGCCAAGCTGAAACCGGTGTTCGGCGGCAAAGACCGCGTCGACATGTTCGAAATGAACAAACATCTCGCCAAACATCTGAAATAGCCGCGGCCCCGAATCAGAGCGTCGTTCTCACCCGGAGCAGTTCGGGGAAGAACGACGTTTCGATTCCCCGCGTCAGATAATCGACGCCGAGACTGCCGCCGGTCCCCGGCTTGTGGCCGATGATCCGCTCGACCGTTTTCATGTGGCTGAATCGCCACTGCTGGAATCGGTATTCGAGATCGACGAGTTTCTCGGCGAGCTCGTAAAGGTCCCAGTGGCGTTCGGGATCGCGATAGACGTCGGCCCACGCCTCGCGCACCGCATCGCAAGGCTCGTAGGGCAAGCTCCAGTCGCGCTCCAGCCGATCCGACGGGATGGCGAAGCCGCGTCGTGCGAGCAGTCGCAAGGTCTCGTCGTACAGGCTGGGGGCTTCGAGGGCGGCGGTGAGCACCGCATGGATGGCGGGATCCCCCTCGTGAACCCGAAGAACGTCGCGCGATTTCGCGCCGAGGATGAAGTCCAGCAGACGATACTGGTGGGACTGAAAACCCGAGCTCTGGCCGAGGGACGGGCGGATGCGCTGGTATTCGCTGGGCGTCATCGTCGCCAGAACGTCCCACGACTGGATCATCTGCGCCTGGATGCGGCTGACCCGCGAGATCATCTTGAAGGCGGGTCCAAGATCGTCGCGCGCCACATGATCGCGCGCCGCCGCCAGTTCATGCAACGACAGCTTCATCCACAATTCCGACGCCTGGTGAATGACGATGAACAACAGTTCGTCGTGTTCCCCCGAACGGGGCGACTGGGCCGAAAGGATCTGATCCAGACGCAGGTAGGCGCCATAGCCGAGGTCCGGCCGACGGTGGACGCCATCGCCGGGTCGGGCGTCCGCCGGCGCCCCATTGTGCTCATCGGTCATGCCGGTTGATCCGCTCGTGTCAGGGGAGCGACGTCGCGCGCGGAGAGATACGGCTCCGGCGCCGGTGGCCTGGCCAAGGCCTCGCGAAGTTCGCGTCCCAGCTCGGCGACGGTGAACGGTTTGCGGATCAGCCGCGCTCCGGGACCGACCGGATCCTCGTCGCCGGCGTAGCCGGTCATATAGACCACCTTCAGCGCGGGGCGCCGCCGTATCGCTTCCTCCGCGAGGCGCCGACCGTTCATCGCCGGCATGACGACGTCGGTGAGCATCAGCGCGATATCCTCGTGGCGGTCGATCAGATTCAGAGCGACGGCCGCGTCCGCGGCGTTGAGCACGCGGTAACCAAGCCCGCGGAGGGCCTCGACGGCGAACGCCCGCACCCCGGCTTCGTCCTCCACCACCAGAACCCTGGCGCCGGCGGGGCGCGCATCGGCGTGGCCGCCGGCCGGTTCCACGACCGCCGCGGAGGCAAGCGGGGCGTCGGACCGGGGAAGGTAGAGATTGACGGTGGATCCCGTCCCGATCGCGCTGGCGAGGGTCACCCGGCCGCCCGACTGGTTGACGAACCCGTACACCCCACTGAGGCCAAGGCCGGTGCCGGCGCCGACGGGCTTGGTGGTGAAGAACGGATCGAACGCTCGCCTCAGGACCTCGGAGGTCATGCCGGACCCGGTGTCGGCCACCGAGACGTGGACGAAATCGCCCGCCGCGCCGGATTGCCCTTGCCCCTCCTCGGCCCCAAGACTGACATTGGCCGCCGCCAAGGTCAGCGTTCCGCCCCCGGGCATGGCGTCCTTGGCGTTTACCGCCAGGTTGAGGATGGCGCTTTCGAGTTGCGTCGCGTCGATATAGGCGCGCCACAAATCGGGGGCCACGACCGTGTGGACGACGATCGCCTCGCCGAGGGTGCGGCGCAAGAGCTCGGACATGTCGGCAACGCAACGGCCGACGTCGAGGGTGGCCGGGGCCAGTGACTGCAGACGGGAAAAGGCGAGAAGGCGTCGGGTGAGGGCGGCGGCGCGCTGGGCTCCGTCCTGGGCATTGTCGAGAAGGCGCAGAAGCTTTTCCTCGCCACCGCGCATCCGCCGCCGAAGCATGTCGATATTGCCGAGGATGATCGCCAGCATATTGTTGAAATCGTGGGCGATACCTCCGGTGAGCTGGCCCACCGCCTCCATTTTCTGGGCCTGACGCAGCTGGGCCTCGGTTGTTTCCCGCCGGGCGATCTCGGCCCGCAACTCGGCGGCCAAAGCCTCGAGTGACAGGCTGTAGCGACGGGCGGCCATGGCGACGATGACGGTGAGGAGCACGGCCAGGGCCAGGGCGCCGACGATCGCCCCGGTCTGGGTCGCCCGGCTGCGGTCGACGTCGGCGAGACGCGCGGCCAGGAGACGGGCCTCGGCCGCGTCGATGGCGTCGGTGCCCTCGCGGATATCGACCATCAGCTCCCGCCCGCGGTTGGACCGCATCAGCCCGAGGGACTCGGCATGTCGAGCGGCGGCATCCAGAACGAGTGTCTCGGCGATCGTCGCCATCTTTGCCGACACGAGCGGAACCAGTCGCGCGAAGCGTTGCGCTTGCGCCGGATTGTCGGAGGTGAGGCGGCCCAGCCGGGTTTCGAGGGGGGGAATCCGCCGCCGCGCGCTGTGCAGGGGCGAAAGATAGGCCTGGACGCCGGTCAGCAGATAACCGCGCTGGGCGCTCTCGGCGCCCTGCACCTCGGTGTACAGCGAGGCGGCGACGCGGCGCACCTCAAGGGTTTCGGCTACCAGGCGCTCGTCGGCGGCGTTACGCTCGGAGGCGACCAGCGTGCCCACGGCGGCGGCCACCAGGAGGAGGAAGCCCGTCGCGATCGCCCCGCGCACCCATGGGGTATGGAGCGGCGCGATCCGCGTCGTCGGCCGTGGCCGCGAAGGCGTGCTGGCCGGCATCCAACGGTCCCCACAAATGTTGGGTCAGCCTACAGGCAAGACGGGGGGCGTGACAGTGCGCTGACGCGAGCGTCACCGACGGGCTCCAGTGGCGACCACCGACATCAGGCTGACGACCCCCGGATCAAGGGACGGCGGGCGATCGAGC
>JBDTKQ010000121.1:0-5635 GCA_039935235.1 Caulobacteraceae bacterium | reverse complement strand
TCATACCGCTGGTCCAGTTCGGCAATTTCGTCCCCGGAACCGGGTTCAGCTTCGCCTTCGTCTCGACGATGTGCACGGGCGTGGCGGTGTGCGGCCAGAACAATGTCGGCATCACCAAGGGGGCGACGATCTTCGGTCCGGTGACGATCAGCGCGAACTTCCCCACCGCCGCGGTTCCCGAGCCCGCCGGCTGGGCGATGATGCTCCTGGGCGTGGGTGGCCTCGGCGCCGCTCTGCGCGGTCGCCGCAAGACGGCTCCCCTCACAGCCTGACGAGGCGCGACATCCCAGGGAAAAGGGCGGGTGAATGAAGATCGAGGCTTTGGGTCACGTGGTCTTGAGGGTGACCGATCTTCACCGCGCCGAGGCCTTTTACAACGGGCTGCTCGGCGTGCCCGTCTGCGCGCGATACGACGAGGACGGGACCAGGATGACGTTCTTCACCCTCGGCAACCATCATGACTTCGCGGTGATGGAAGTGAGCGGAGAGGGAACCAGCCGGGTGGCGACCGCAACCGGCCTCCACCATGTCGCCTTCAACCTCGCGGGCGGCCTCGTCGAACTGCGCGACGCCAAGGCGACACTGGAGGCGGCCGGCCTTGAGCCTAACCCGGTCGACCACGGGGTGACCAAGTCCCTCTACTTCGAAGACCCCGACGGTAACGGCGTGGAACTTTACATCGACGCAGCGGATACTTGGCGGCGGGATCCGCAAAGCGTGGCCCAGCAGTCGCCACTGGAGCTTTAGGGCCTGTCCACCTCATCCCCGCCGGCAAAAATCCAGAAACCTTCGCTGCAAATCACGGTCGGTCTTGAACACACCGGTGAACTGGGTGGTGATGGTCGAGACGTGGCGGTGGTTCACGCCTCTTGTGGTCATGCACTGGTGTTCGGCGTCAATCAGCACGGCGACGCCGGCCGGGCGGAGCGAATCGACGATAGCGTCGGCGATCTGCTGGGTGAGGGTTTCCTGGGTTTGCAGGCGGCGGGAGAAGATTTCCACCACACGCGCCAGCTTGGAGATGCCGACGACCTTGTTGGTCGGCATGTAGGCGACATAGGCCTTGCCGAGGAAGGGGGCCATGTGATGCTCGCAGTGGCTCTCCACCTCGATGTCGCGCAGCATGACGATGTCGTCATAGCCCTGAACGTCCTCGAAGGTGCGGTCGAGCTCGCGGGCGGCATCGGCGCCGTAGCCGGCGAACCATTCGCCATAGGCGTCGACCACCCGGCGGGGGGTGTCGATCACCCCCTCTCGGCGCGGGTCGTCGCCCGCCCAGGCGATCAGGGTGCGCACCGCCTCCATCGCCGCCTCGCGCGACGGGCGCTCCGGCGGGGCCAGATCGCCGCGGGCGCGAGGGAGGGTCTTGCCGGCCGTCAGCGCATCCATGTGAGGTGAAGGTCTCTTGAAGCCGTGATCGCGCCCCGATGGCGCGTCGCCCGTCCCGTCTCTATATGGGCCACGCTCCATGCCCCGCAACTTGCAATAGCCGCCGAGCCACCCGCCGCCATATCCATGACCCTTCGCCTTTACGACACGATGGCCCGCGCCAGGCGCGAGTTCGTTCCGATCAATCGGGGGCGGGTGACGCTCTATGTCTGCGGGCCGACGGTCTACAACTACGCCCAGATCGGCAACGCGCGGCCGGTGGTGGTGTTCGACGTCCTCTTCCGGCTGCTCCGGCGGATCTACGGGGCGGACCACGTTCTTTACGCGGCCAATGTCACCGACGTGGACGACAAGATCAACGCCAAGGCCGCCGCAGAGGGGGTGTCCATCGACACTGTCACCGCCCGCTATCTCGATGCCTATCACGCGGACATGTCCGCGCTCGGCGCGCTGCCGCCCACCTTCGAGCCCAGGGCGACGCGGACCATGGTCGCCATCGTCGCCATGATCGGCCGGCTCGTGCGCGCGAACGCGGCCTACGCGGCGGATGGCCATGTGTTGTTCAACACCCGGGGCTATTCCGACTACGGCAAGCTTTCGGGGCGCCCGCTCGACGAGATGATCGCCGGGGCGCGGGTAGAGGTCGCGCCCTACAAGCAGCATCCGGCGGATTTCGTGCTGTGGAAACCGTCGAAGCCGGGTGAGCCGGTGTGGGACAGCCCCTTCGGCCCGGGGCGCCCCGGTTGGCACATCGAATGCACTGCGATGATCGAGCAGACTCTCGGCCTCCCCATCGACATTCACGGCGGCGGCAACGACCTGATCTTCCCCCACCACGAGAACGAGATCGCCCAGGGCGTGTGCGCGGCCGGTGAGCGAAAAGGGTATGCCAACTACTGGCTCCACAATGGCTTCGTCACGGCCGGAAGCCAGAAGATGTCCAAGAGCCTGGGCAATGTGGCGCTGGTGCACAACCTCGTCACTCGCGCTCCGGGAGAGGCGCTCCGGTGGGCTCTCCTTGCCAGCCACTACCGCCAGCCGGTGGCGTGGACCGACGATGTGGTGGCGCGGTCGAAGGCCGCCCTCGACACCCTCTATGGCGCGCTGCGCCGGGCGGCGGACGTTCCGGCCGAGGCGAGCGCGCCGCCCGCGCCGTTTCTCGAGGCCCTGAACGACGACCTCAACACCCCCCGCGCCAATGCCGAGCTTTTCGCCCTAGCCTCGCGGCTGGAGACCGGGAGTGGGAAGGAACGGGCGCTCGCCAAGGGCCAGCTCCTCGCCGCCGGCGCCTTGACCGGTTTTCTCCAGGCCGATCCCGAAGCCTGGTTCGAGGGCGGGGCGGACGCGGGGCTCAAGGCGCGGATCGAGGCCCTGATCGCCGAACGCGTCGCCGCCCGCGCCAACAAGGACTTCGCCGCCGCCGACCGCATCCGGGCCGAGCTCACCGCTCTGGACGTGGAGGTGATGGACAGCGTCTCCGGGGCGACGTGGAAGATGAAGGAGCGGGCGTGATGCCGCTGAAGATCGAGCATCGCCTGGGAATACCGGCGTCGGCGGAGGCGATCTGGGCGGTGATCGTCGATGTCACCGCGTGGAGCCAGTGGAACCCCCTCTATCCGAAGGCGGATGGCCTTATCCGCATGGGAGCGCCCCTGACCCTCGAGGTGGCGATCCCCGGTCGGCCACCGCGCACCATCCGCCCCGTGGTCGCCGACTGGGTGCCCAACGAACAGGTCCACTGGACGCTTTCGACGATGGGCGGTCTGGTCAAATCCACCCGCTACATCGAGATCGAACAGCTCACCGCCACGGGATGTATCTTCTCAAACGGCGAGATCTTCGAGGGTCCTCTCGGCGCCCTCGTCGCCGGCCGCATCCGCCGCGACCTGCGCGCCGCCTTCGCCGCCATGGGCGAGGCGGTCAAGGTCCGCGTGGAGGCCCTGGGAGATATTGCCCAACCCATGCTTCTGTAGCGCGGGGCAGGGCTCAATGAGTCGCTCTCTCGAAGTCGTCATCCCGGAACGGCGCGAAGAACGGCGTGGCGACGTATCCGGGATGACGCGGTTGGGCAAAGGCTTCGCGCCGCCCTGCCCGAACCTCCGCCTCAGCTCTTGGCGGCCGCCGCCGCCGCCGGGGCGGGGGTGTCGGCGGTCATCGACCATTGGATCTTCCACGCGCCGTCCGGCTGGAGCTTGTAGCCGGCGGCGTAATTGCCGTGCTCGGTCATCGGCTTCCTGGTCACCGGGTTCATGCCGGTGAACACATAGGTCGAGCGATAGACCGCCATATCGCCGGAATTGGCGACATCCACCTTCTCGTCGGCCACGGTCACGTGCTGTGTCGGATCGGCGGCGAAGCCCTTCTTGGCCATGGCCATATCGGCGTCCGCGCCGACGATGTCCGCTTGACCGTGGGACATGATGACCGCGTCGGGCGCGTCGTGACTGGCGGCCTTGGTCGCGTCGTGGGCATTGGCGTCGGCCACCAGTTGGTCGACATCGGCCTTGACCGCGGCGGCGATCTTGCCGGTGTCGACGGCGGGCTTGACGCCGGCCGCGGTAGAGGTGTCGGCGCCGGCCGCGGCCATCGGCTTGGCGCACGCGCCCAGCGAGGCGGCCGCCAGAATGGCGATCGCCGCGCCGGCAAAGTGATGTCTGGTCATTTTTGGAGTCCCTCCCTGTGAACCCCGGCATAGTCCGCTCGAACTTCCAAACGGTCAAGTTTCGGCCTTGGTCGGCGCGCGGGCCGACGCGCCGGGGGCTCGTGGTGGCGGGGCGCGACGAAACCTCCTACCTTGCAAGCCATGATCGACGAGCTTTATTCCGGCGGCATTCTCAGACTCGCGGCCAACATGCCGCGCGCGGGCCGTCTGGCGGCGCCGGACGCCTCGGCCGAGAAGGTGGCGAAGCTGTGTGGCAGCCGCATCCGGGTGGATGTGGCCATGGCGGGCGACACGGTCAGCGACTTCGCCCAGGAGGTGAAGGCCTGCGCCCTCGGCCAGGCGGCGGCGGCGGTGCTCGGGGCCAATGTCGTGGGCGCCACCGCGTGCGAAATCGAAATGGCCCGCGACCAGTTTCGTGCTATGTTGAAGGCGGGCGGCGCGCCGCCCACGGGACGCTTTTCGGACCTTGCCATGCTCGAGCCGGTGAAAGACTACAAACCCCGCCACGCCTCGGCCTTGCTCGCGTTCGAGGCGGCGGCGGAGGCGTGCCGGCTCGCCATCGCCGCTCAAAGCCGCTCGACGCCGCGAACTAGCCGCGCCGGCGCGGCCTGATCTCCGGCGTTCCGGAGCGGCCACACGCCGGCATGAGCCTCTACCGCGGCGTCGTCAGGGCGGGCCACCGGGCCTACAAGCTGACCCTCTCGCCGTGGTTCGGGCGCCAGTGCCGCTTTTTGCCGACCTGTTCGGACTATGCGGCCGAGGCGCTCATCGTTCACGGACCCCTTCGTGGCGGCGCTCTGGCCGCCTGGCGTCTGTGCCGCTGCCACCCCTTCGGCGGCTCGGGCCTCGACCCGGTGCCCCCGCGAAAGACGACGTTGAAACCATGATCGACCTGCAGTTCCCCGACGGCCAGTCCCGGCAATATCCGGCGGGGGTGACCGGGCGGGATGTCGCCGCCTCCATCTCCCATTCGCTGGCCAAAAAGGCCCTCCTCGTCAAACTCGACGGCAAGCTCCTGGATCTGGCGGCGCCCTTGCCCGCGGGCGGCAAGCTCGAGATCGTCACCCGCGAGGCGCCCGAGGCGCTGGATGTGATCCGGCACGATGCCGCCCACGTGCTGGCCGAGGCGGTTCAGGAACTGTTTCCCGGAACCCAGGTGACCATCGGCCCCAATGTCGAGGATGGATTCTATTACGATTTCGCCCGCGCCGAGCCGTTCTCCATCGACGATTTCGCCGCCATCGAGGCGCGGATGCGCCAGATCGTCGATCGCGATGAGGCCATCGCCCGCGAGGAGTGGGACCGGGACGAGGCCATCGCCCACTTCGAGGCGATCGGCGAAGGCTACAAGGCCCAGATCATCCGCGACATTCCCGCCGACCAGACGATCAGCGTCTACCGCCAGGGGGCGTGGAAGGATCTCTGCCGGGGTCCTCATCTGCCGTCGACGCGTCATGTCGGCAAGGCGTTCAAGCTGACCAAGCTGGCGGGCGCCTATTGGCGGGGCGACCAGGCCAACGCCCAGCTTCAGCGCATCTATGGCACCGCGTGGGCGTCGGACGCCGATCTCGCGGCCTATCTCAA
>JBDTKQ010000120.1:0-6896 GCA_039935235.1 Caulobacteraceae bacterium | reverse complement strand
CGCGAGCGCGGTCGGACCCGCGGCCCTCGGCGGACCTGGCCACCGCGCGTCAATCCAGCGTCATTGTCGACCGCGCCAGAGCTTTCGACAACCTGTCGAACGGTCCCGAAGAGACCGTCATTGGAGGGGCGACGCGATCAGGCGCGATGGGGAAGGCCGGGAGTGAGGATGCGGCCGGCGCGCGCGATCCTCGCGCCGGCCCGTCCTTGACCGGAGAGCCGGCGCGAGAGCCGATCATGCTTTTCCCGCGAGGCCGCGCGCCAGCGCCATAAACGTCTCGGCCACCGCGCTTTGCGGCGCGCGGGCGACCAGAGGGCGGCCCTCGTCGGCGCCCTGGCGCAGGGGGATGTCGAGGGGGATTTCGGCGAGGAAGGGGACCGCGAGGCGTTCCGCCTCCGCCCGCGCTCCGCCCTGACCGAAAATCGGGATCGGGGGGCCGCCGGCGGGATCGGGGAAGAAGGCCATGTTCTCGATTACGCCCAGGATAGGCACCGGCGGGTTCATCTTGCCGAACATCGCCACGGCCCGGCGCGCATCGATCAGGGCGATTTCCTGGGGCGTGGAGACGATCACCACCCCGTCGACGGCGAGCTTCTGGACGAGGGTCAGGTGGATGTCGCCGGTGCCGGGCGGCAGGTCGACCACGAGCACGTCGAGCGGCTCTTCTTCCGTTCCCCAGCGCACGTCCTGGATCATCTGGCGCATGGCCGAGGAGGCCATGGGGCCGCGCCAGATCATCGCCTGGCCCTCGTCGACCAGGAAACCGATGCTCATCACCTTCACCCCGAAGGCGGTCAGCGGCGTGAGCTTGCCATCCTCGAATTTCGGCTGGGCGTCGATCCCGAACATACGGGGCGCCGAGGGGCCGTAGACGTCGGCGTCGAGCAGGCCGGCGCGCAGGCCGAGGCGGGCGAAGGCGCAGGCGAGATTGACCGCGACGGTGGATTTGCCGACCCCGCCCTTGCCGCTGGCCACGGCGATCACGCGTGCGACGTGGGCCAGACGCTCGGCCGGAGGCATGCCGTGGGTGTCGGCCCGCGGATCGGCGGCGACATGGGCGCCCTTGCGCACGCGGGTGACCCCCGGCGCGGCGGGGGCCGCGGCCGTGGTCAGGACGACCTGCGCCTTGTCCACCCCGGGGACGCCGGCGAGGGCCTTTTCCGCCGCCTCGCGCACCGGGGCGTAGGCGGCGGCATCCTCGAGCGGAACCTCCAGCATGAAGCCCGCCCGGCCGGCGCCGAGGGTCAATCCCCGCACCAGACCGGCGGCGGCGAGGCCCCGCCCGGTCCTCGGATCGAGGACCCGGTCGAGCGCCGCCAAGACGGAATCGCGATCGGGTCGGGAAGGGAGGGACATCGGTTCGTATTGCTTTGCCGCGCGCGTCGTCTCATATCCGGGCGCCGGCGACGCTTTACAAGCGCCCGGCGCCGCGCCGACGCCCAAGAATAGAGACGATCACAGTCCATCATGCCCTGGAACGACAACGCCAATCCGGGCCCGTGGGGCACGCCGCCCGGCGGGGACGATGGCCAGAAGCCCGAGGCAAGCCCGCCGCCGCGCCGCGACGAACCGCGCCGGCGCCCCGCCGGCCCGCCCACGCCGCCGGATCTGGGAGAGCTCGGGCGCCGCCTCGCCGGCGAGTTCAACCGCCTGTTCCGCGGCCCGAACGGCCAGGGAATCCGGCCGCCGGCGATCTGGGCGATCGTCGCCGTCGTGGTTCTCGCCTGGGCCCTGACCGGGGTCTACACCGTGCAGGCCAATCAGGAGGCGGTGATCACCCGCTTCGGCGGCTACACCCGCTCGGTGGGGCCTGGACTGCACTATCACCTGCCGATCCCCATCGAGCGGGCGGAACTGGTGTCGGTGACCAATCAGAACAAGACCGTGGTCGGCGGCACGCCAGGAGCCGAGGCGCCGGACGAGAGCCTGATGCTCACCGGCGACGAGAACATCGTCGACCTGTCGTTCACCGTGCAGTGGCACGTCTCCGACGCGGCCGCCTATCTTTTCCGCGTCCGCGATCCCTCCGACGCGGTGAAGGCGGTGGCCGAGAGCGCCATGCGCGAGGTGGTCGGCCGCAGCGCCCTCAAATCCATCCTGACCAACGGCCGTGGCGCGGTGCAGACCCAGACCCTGACCCTGATGCAGCGCATTCTCGACCGCTATCACGCGGGGGTGACGATCGATCAGGTGCAGATCCAGAACGCCAATCCGCCGGCCGAGGTGGTGCCCGCCTATCAGGACATCGCCCGCGCCGGACAGGACGCCCAATCCTACATCAACGAGGCCAACACCTATCGCAACCGGGTGGTCAACGAGGCCAAGGGCGACGCGTCGAAAATCGTCCAGGCCGCCCTGGGCTATCGCGAACAGGTGGTGCGCGAGGCGCAGGGCCAGGCCGCGCGGTTCAACCAGCTCTACGGCCAGTATCGCGCCGCCCCGGCGGTGACCCGCGAGCGGCTCTACATCGAGACCATGCAGCAGGTTCTCTCCCACACCCGCAAGGTGATCATCGACGCCAAAGGCGCCACCGCCCCGATCATCCTTCCGCCCGAGGCGTTTCGCTCCCGCGCCGCCGAAACGCCACCGGCGCCTGCCCCTGCCCCGGCCGCGCCGCAGACCCAGGGCGCGGCCCAATGAACCGCCGCCTGATCGTCCTGGTGGTCGGCGCCTTCGTCGTCGGGCTGCTGCTGGTCAACACCCTGTTCATTGTCGACCAGCGCCAGCAGGTCCTGGTGGTGAACCTCGGCGAGCCGGTGCGGGTGATCAATCCGCCGGGGGCCTACGATCCGGGCCTCAAGTTCAAGATCCCGTTCGTCGAGTCGCTGGTGACCCTGGACAAACGCAATCAGGTGATCGAGGCGAGGCAGGAAGAGGTGATCTCCGCCGATCAACAACGTCTGGTGGTCGACGCCTTCGTCCGCTACCGGATTTCCAACCCGCTGCAATTTTACCGGACTCTCCGCGACGAGACGATCGCCGCCGACCGGCTCGAGCCGCTGATCAATTCGTCCCTGCGCCAGGTGCTCGGCGCGGCCACCGCCAACGAGATCATCTCCCAGAAGCGCGACGCCCTGATGGCCCAGACCCTCGCCGACGTGCGGGCCCGCGCCGCCCGCTCGCGCCTGGGCATCGACGTGATCGACGTGCGCATCAAGCGCGCCGACCTTCCGGCGGCCAACCAGCAGGCGGTCTATCAGCGGATGCGCTCCAATCTGCAGCAACAGGCCGCCCAGATCCGCGCCGTGGGCGAGCAGCAGCGCCGCGAAATCGTCGCCGATGCCGACAAACAGGTGACCATCACCCTGGCCACGGCCACCGAGGAATCCTTCACCACCCGGGGCGCGGGCGACGCCGAGAGCGCCCGGCTGTTCGCCGCCAGCTTCGGCAAGGACCCGAGCTTCGCGGCCTTCTATCGCTCGATGCAGGCCTATGAAGGCGCCTTCACCGACGGCGACACCACCCTCATCCTCTCGCCCGACAGCGACTTCTTCAAATATTTCAAGAAGGGCCCCACGGGGCGCTAGAGCCTGATGCGTTTGCACGGAACAGATGCAAGCGTTGAATCAGGCTCTACACTCTTGAATCCAGAGCAAATTATCCCCGTTCAGATGATTCCATCTGAAAGGGGTTTGCTCTAGGCGGCCGGGTTTCTTGGCCGGAGCGAGGGTCGGCCGGCCATCCACGTCCGCGCCCATCACGTTTCAGGGGGCGGAGGCGACGGCGCGGCGCTTGCCGCCTTGGGGGCGGCGTGGATCACCAGCTTCCACCCGCGGTCCGGAACGAGCCACACCTCGCCCCCGGACATGATCCAGGCAAGACCGCCTCCTTGAGATGGGGTAGCATCAAGACCCACGGATGGTTTGCAGGGCAGAGCGTTGGCAAACGGAGCTGACAGCGGCTCACCAGGGCGGCATGAAGGGCCGATCTCCGTTTTCGGCTGGGCGGGGGCGATCGGCTTCCTGTTGTCCACCAAGTTCTTCGCCCAGCCGTTCGTTTGGCGCAACTGGACGCTGGATCAAGTCATGGACGGGTGGCTGCGTGTCCTGGTCGATCGCACGGTGGTCGCAATGACGATCGCCCTTGCCGTGGTCATCGGGGAGACGCTTTCAGCGCGCGCGCCGCGGCGGCGTCCCGCCATGCTCGCGCTGGCTGTCCTGATCGGCGCCACCGCGGGCGAAAGCCTGCGGATCGCCGTCGATCCGTTCGCCGCCAGCCCCGATCCGGCGTCGATCGCCAGTCGCGTCGCGCAGTGGACGTTGATCTATGCCGCTGTCGTCGGCATCCAGGCCTGCTGGCGTCTGCGGGCCGACTATGCGGCTTTCGCCGCGACAGCCGCCGCGGCCGACGCCAGGGCGCGCCGCTCTCTGCTGACCTTCGAGCTGGAGGCGCTTCAAAGGCAGATCGAACCGCATTTCCTGTTCAACACACTCGCGACGATCCGGCGCCTCGGGAGCACCTCGCCGGAGAAGGGTCTCCCGCTGCTGGAACGGCTCTTCGACTACACATCGCGCCTCTTCGCCGTCTCGCAACGCGCGGAATCCACCGTCGGGGAGGAGATCGATCTGGCGTTGGCCTATCTGGACGTCTGTGCGGCGCGAATGGCGCCGAGACTGTCGGTGGTCACCGAGATCGATCCGGAAGCACGGGCCGGGCGGATCCCCTGCCTGATGCTGGCAACGCTTGTCGAGAACGCCATCAAGCATGGCGTCGGGCCCAAGCAGGGACCGGGAGCAATTACCCTTCGCGCGCGGATCCGGGATCAGAGTCTGGAGATCGAGGTGGAAGATAACGGCGTTGGTTTGGTGTCGGACGCCGGGGTGGGAACGGGCATTTCGAATCTGATGGCGCGTTTGCGGATCCTCTATGGCAGTACGGGCTCGCTCGATTTGGAGCCGCTTTTCCCCAGTGGGGTCCGCGCAAGACTTCGTGTGCCTCGTGCCCCGCGCGCCTGAGCCGTGGAACCCGTGGAGGGGGTTGGGCGGTTGGGTCGCGGTGCTGGGCTCGGGCCTGCTGCTGGGGTGCATCATCAGCCTGATGGAGTTGATCGAGCAGCCGATGGCCGGAACCAGCTTGTCCGCGGTGTGGATCTTCCTCTCCGCGAAAGGCGGCTATTGGATGGGGGTCGGGATGGTGTGGGCAATCCTCGTTCAACTGGCCGAGCCGCGGTTTGGGACCACGGCGCTCACACTCCTGGGCCTCCTGGCGGCCATCGTCATGAGCCTTGCCCTTCTGATCCCCACCGCGATGAGCCGGCTCGCCTGGTTCGGCGCGAGCGGGTCGGTCGGTTCGGCGATGGACGTTCTGCCCATGGACGCCCGACTCGCCCACCTGCTTTGGACCATTTGTTTCTATGGAGGCCTCTATCTTGCGGTATTCACAGGCGTTCGCCGCGCGGCCAGAACCCGAAAGGTCCTGGCGCGGATGCAACAGGCCAGGGACGAGTCGGCCATGCTGCTGGAGGAAGGCCAACTGGAGGCGTTCCGGCGACAGCTCCAACCCCGCGCCGTCACCGATGCTCTTGCCGCTCTGAGGGCGCTCTACCGATCGAATCCCTCGAGGGCCGACGATCTCGTCGACCTCCTGGTGGACTTTCTTCGCCCCGCCGTGCGCAGCCTCCAGGCCGAAGCGACGACCTTGTCGGCCGAACTCGACCTCGCGGTGCGATATCTGAGGTTGCGCTCAGCGACGACGGGGGAAGCTTGCTCGATCCTGGCGGATTCGTCTCCGGTCCCGGAGACGCCGTTCCCGCCACGGCTGTTGGTCCCGGCTCTGGAGCGCTTCTGCCTCGCGGGCCGTGGCGTCCGGCTGACCATGGGGCGGGGCGACGACGGCTATCGGGTCGAGCTGGAAGCCGAGGTTCTCGCCGAAGGCGCGATTCCCGTGGAGCTTGGTGAGGACATGACCCTTTCTCGCTCCCAGGGCGCGTGGCGTCTTTCCGGGCGGCTCGCGCCGTTGGGCGAAGGCGTTCGCTGGACGCTCGTCGTATCGCCCCTGGCCATACGCGCGATGCCTGTCATGGGAGATTGAGATGAGACGTCGATTTGTGTTGGGCCTGGGCGCCGTGTTGGCCGGGCTCGCCGACTTTGCCAAGGCTCAGGACGCGGCAAAGGTACAGCCTTCGAGCTACCGTGTCGTGCTGGACAACGCCCGGGTGCGCGTCCTGGACTACAACGGCCGCCCGGGCATGGGTGTGTGCGGAACGGGCATTCATTCCCATCCCGCGCATCTGACGGTCAGACTCACGCCGGCGAAGGTCAGGATCGTGCAAAATGGGCGAACCTTCGTGGTTGAGAACAAGCTGGGGGACGTGTTCTGGTCCGAAGCGGTGACGCACGAGACCGAGAACGTCGGCGGCGCGAACGTCCGCTCACTGATCATCGAGTTGAAAGACCACGTCCGTGGCCACTGACGCCGTTGCGCGCCACGCGCCTCCACCCGATGCGAGCGCGATCATCGCCGAAGACGAAAGCGCTCTGCGCGACGAGCTGCGCTGCCATCTCGCCGTCCTTTGGCCCAACCTTCGGATCGTGGCGACCGCCGCCGACGGAGTGGAGGCCCTCGCGATGTTTGAGCGACATCGTCCACAGGCGATGTTTCTGGACATCCAGATGCCGGGCCTGAGCGGGCTCGAGGTGGCCCGGCAAGTCCAGGATCGATGCCATCTTGTGTTCATCACCGCATACGATTCCCACGCGGTGGCCGCTTTCGAGGCTGGAGCGCTCGACTATGTGCTCAAGCCATACGGCGCCGAACGGCTTGCCGAGACCGTGCGTCGCCTGCAGGGCCGCATTCACAATTCGCCGTCCTGGACAATCGACCAGTTCAAGGCGGTCGCGCAGGGTCTCCGCCCCCGGCCGTACCTGACCTGGATCAAGGCTTCGGCCGGCGTCGAC
>JBDTKQ010000119.1:0-5490 GCA_039935235.1 Caulobacteraceae bacterium | reverse complement strand
GAACAACGACGGCAGCTTCCTCAACGATTCCACGGGCTTGGCCCTGACGTTCAACGCCGTCCCCGAACCGGCGGCATGGACGATGATGCTGATCGGCTTCGCGGCGGTCGGCGGCGCGCTTCGGCGCAAGGCTGACAGACGCACGCCCGCCGCAGCCTGATCGCCCGGTCTTTGCCGGCCGGCGGCTGCGCGCGCGCTTGCGCCCGCTCGCCCGTCACGCGATAGTGGGTGCGGAGATCGGCGATGGGCGGAGGCCTCGCCAACCCGGTCAGGTCCGGAAGGAAGCAGCCGTAACGAGATCTACTCCGGGTCGTCCGCCGGTCTCCACCTGTTTCGCCACCGGACACCCATGACCGCGCAGGATTTCACGCCCGAGGCCGATCTTCCCGAGCGTGACGAGGCGACCAGCGACATGTTCGGCGCCCCGCCGCCGGCGCCAAGCTCCGCCCTGTCCGCCCCCTACACGGTTCTCGCCCGCAAATACCGGCCGCAGAACTTCGCCGACCTCGTTGGTCAGGAGGCGATGGTCCGTACACTGACCAATGCCTTCGCCAGCGGCCGGATCGCGCATGCCTTCATGCTTACCGGGGTGCGCGGGGTGGGAAAGACGACAACCGCCCGACTGCTCGCCCGCGCCCTCAACTACGAGAGCGACACGGTCCACGCGCCGAGCGTCGAGGCCCTCGGCGTCGAGGGCCGTCATTGCCGGGCGATCGTCGAGGGGCGCCACCTCGACGTGCTCGAACTGGACGCCGCCAGCCAGTCGAAGGTCGACGAGATACGCGACCTTCTCGACGGGGTGCGCTACGCCCCGGCCGAGGCGCGCTACCGGGTCTATGTCATCGACGAGGTCCACATGCTGTCGACCTCGGCGTTCAACGCCCTGCTCAAAACTCTCGAGGAGCCGCCGCCGCACGCCAAGTTCATCTTCGCCACCACCGAGATCCGCAAGGTGCCGGTGACCATCCTTTCGCGCTGTCAGCGGTTCGACCTGCGGCGGGTGGAGGCGGACGTGATCGCCGGCAATCTTTCGGCCATCGCCGAGGCGGAGGGCGCGCGGATCGAGCCGGAGGCGGTGAGCCTGATCGCCCGCGCCGCCGAGGGATCGGTGCGCGACGGTCAATCGATGCTCGACCAGGCGCTGGTGCAGGCCGAGGCCGGCCACGTGGTCACCGCCGCGAGCGTGCGCGACATGCTCGGGCTCGCCGACCGCGGCCAGACGATCGATCTGTTCGAGGCGGTGCTCCGCGGCCAGGCGGGACCGGCGATCGAGGCGTTCCGGACGCTCTACGGTTATGGCGTCGATCCGGCGACGGTCATGCTCGATCTTTTGGAGCATTGCCACGGCGCGTCGGTGGCCAAGGCCCTTGGGCCGGCGGCGCTGTCCTTGCCCAAGGACCAGGCGGCGCGGCTGGCGGCGGCGGGCGCCGCGCTCTCGGCCGGCACCCTGTCGCGAGTGTGGCAGTTGCTGCTCAAAGCCCATGCCGAGGTCGGCGCGGCGCCCAACCCGGCGGCCGCCGTGGAGATGGCGTTGATCCGCCTGGCCTATGCCGCCGATCTACCCGGTCCGGAGGAAGCGCTCAGGAGCCTGAGGGAGGGGACACCGGGCGAACCGACCGGGCGCGGCGCGGCGCCCGCGGGCGGTGGCGGCGGCGCATCGGCGGCCCGCGCGGCGCCGGCGGTCCAGACCGCGCCGAGGGCCGCGCCGGCGGCGGCCGCGGTTCCACAGTCGTTCGAACAGGTCGTGGAGATGATCGGGCGTCGCCGCGATATCGCCCTCAAGCTCGACGTTGAAAAATACGTCCGGCCGATCGGCTTTCGCGTCGGCGCCATCGTCTTCGAGGCCGCGCCCGGGGCTCCGGCGAACCTCGCCCACCGCCTCTCGGCCCGCCTCAAGGAATGGACCGGCCAGCCGTGGCTGGTGGCGGCCGAGGGGGGCGGCGGGGGAGAGACCCTGCTCGAGCGCCAGACCCGCTCCCTCGTCGCCGACCACGCGGAGGCCCTCGCGGAGCCTTTCGTTCAGGCGGTGTTGAAGACGTTTCCCGGCGCAAAGGTGGTGGAGGTTCGCCGGATCGCCACGCCGCAAGCGTCCGCCACGGATGAAAACGGCGCTCGCGAAGAGGATTGAACCCAGGATGAAAGATCTCGGCTCCCTGATGAAACAGGCGCAGGCGATGCAGGAAAAACTGCAGGATGCCCAGGCGCGACTGGCCGAGAGCGAGGTGGACGGCGCCTCCGGCGGCGGCATGGTGCGCCTGACGCTCAAAGGGACCGGGGAACTGGCCCGTCTGATCATCGACGAGACCCTGCTGGTGCGCGGCGAGGGGGAGATCCTCGCCGACCTGGTGATCGCCGCCCACAACGACGCGAAACGCAAGCTCGAGGCGAAACAGTCGGAGATCATGCGCGAGGTGGCGGGACCCCTTGCCGGCCTGCCGGGAATGCCGGGGTTTTAGATCAATAGCGGCGAGCACCCTTGTGACGGCGAGGACAATTGGCCAACCTGAGGGATCGCCAGGAGCGGGCGCGGGGATCCTTCCTCCCCCACGGGTGGAGGAGGAAGGGATCGCTCAGGCGATGCGCAGGACACGCCGGCGGAGCGCGTAACCAAGAAAACCCAAGCCGCTGAGCATCAAACTCCAGGCGCCGGGCTCCGGAACGCCGCCAGCGCCATTGCCGAGGATTTCGAAGCTTTCCGACCCTACATACCCTGCAGCGAAACCGTTGTAGAAGTAAGCCGTCGATGGGCCATTGTTAACGTCCCAGCGCACGATATCGCCGGGGGGGCTCGTGAGCGCATTTGCCAAGACGAGTGTGTATTCACCAGCGGCGAGGGGAGTGCCCGGAATGGCGAAGGTGTCGCTATAGACACCATAGCCACTCGTGTTGTTGAGCAGGAAAGCGTTGCTCACCGTCGATGTGCCGCTGGCGATCAGTGCGCCGAGCTGGCCTGCTGGGCCCACTATTCCACCGTTCCATATGGACCACTCGACACTCGCCGTTGTGTCGGTCGATGGAGAGTTCCAGGCGACGAATTCCACGCCCGTCGCCGTGGCGCCGGATCCGAGCACGAATGTGTCGCCGACGTAGTAACTATGGGTGTAGACAGGCAACGCCTGCGCTTGGCAGTTGCAGGGTCCGTTGTCGTAGAGTACGGCCGCGTTCGCGGATCCCACCGCGAAAACAGCGCCGGCCAACAGAATGGTCTTGATCGCGGAATGCCCCATCTCGCTCTTCAGCCTCCAAGCGCCGGCCAACCCCGACTGAGGCTGATTTCCGCACTTTCTGGCGTGCATGTGTTACTGATCGCGGCTGCGAGCCAAGAGGCGTGACGGGCTAACACGGGACATCTCGGGTCATGGCCGCGGTGGGCGAAACAAAAGTCAGACTGGGATCGTGGAAGGAGGTGGCGACCTACCTCCAGTGCTCCGAGCGGACAGCGAAGCGATGGGAGGCTGAACGCGGTCTTCCGATCCGTCGTCTGCCCGGGGGCGGCAAGAGCCGGATCCACGCCGACGTCGCCGAACTCGAGACGTGGCGTCGCGGCGAAGGGAGCGTGGTCGGCCCGGCGTCTCCGCCCGATCCGCCCGACCCGGCCGCCGCCCGCCGAAGGGACCCCCGGCGCCTCGTCGCCTGCGCGCTCGTCGGTCTGATCGCGATCGGCGGAGCCGCGTTCGCTCTGAATGGAGGCGTCCGCGACATTCTGGTTCGGGGCCGCGCGGCGCCCCCGCTCGAAGCCCAGCGCCTCTATGTCGCCGGCATGGGACGACTGGGCAAAGCGGACGCCGGATAGTCTCAACCGCGCCGTCGGTGAATTCAACGGCGCGATCGCGCGCGATCCCCACTATTCGGAGGCCTACGCGGGCCTCGCCGACTGTTACAACCTCCTGCGCGAATATACGCGGATGCCGGACGCCCAAGCCTTTCCCCTCGCCCGCGCGGCGGCCATGCGCGCCGTGGCGCTCGACGACCGGTTGGCGGCGGCCCACGCGGCCCTCGCCTTCGCCGATTTCAACGGCTTCTGGGACGAAGCGGGCGCCCGGCGAGAGTTCCAGCGCGCTGTCGAACTCGATCCCAGGTCGGCGACAACCCGCCACTGGTACGCGACGTTCCTGATGGAAACGGGCGATGGCCCCGGCTCGATCCGCCAGATCGAGACGGCGCGGGCGCTCGACCCAGGCTCGATCTCCATAGCCGTCGATCGCGCCGACGTCCTCTACATCGCCGGGCGGACGGCCGAGGCGGTGTCGCTCCTGAAGGCAGCCGAGTCCGTCCACCCCGATTTCGCGCCGATCCACGTCGATCTGGCGGACTATGCTTTCGATCAGGGGCGAGACGCGGATTTTCTGATCGAATTGCGCCGCCTCGCTACGCTCAGGGCTGATCGGTCGCTCATGGCAGCGGCGTCAGCGGCCGACCAAGGTTTCCAGGCCGCCGGGCATGACGGCCTTATGCGGGCGCTGCTCGCCGAAGAAATCGCGCAATTCACCAGCGGGGTCGCTCCGGCCTATCAAGTGGCGCGGACCTACGCCCTGTTGGGCGATACGGCCCGGGCGATGGACTATCTCCAGATCGGCATCGAACGACGCGAGTTCGCGGTCACCCAGATGCGGGTCGATCCGGCCTTCGCCAGGCTGCGCGGCGACCGGCGCTTCGGCGCCCTCGCGGCCCGGATCAGGCCAGCGTGACGCTACGTTGTTTGCGGGTCAACCTGCGTCTCCGCCGTCCAGCGCAGTTTCGGCCTCCGCGCCGCGAGGGTTTCGTCGAGGCGGCTCAAGGGCGCGTGGAACGGGGCGCCGGTGAAGCGCTCGACGTCGCCGGCGCGCACCGCCGCGGCGAGCTCGAGGAGGGCGTCGCAAAAGCGGTCCAGCTCGCGTTTGGGTTCGGTCTCTGTCGGTTCGATCAGCATCGCCCCGTGGACCACCAGGGGGAAATACATGGTCATGGGATGGAAGCCGACGTCGATCATCGCCTTGGCGAAATCGAGGGTGGTGACCCCCGTCCCCTCGAGCCAGCGGTCGTCGAACAGGGCCTCGTGCATGCACGGCCCATCGGGCCACGCCGCGGAGAGGGCGCCCGAGAGGCGCGCCTTGATATAGTTGGCGTTGAGAACGGCGTCCTCCGCCACCTGTTTGAGACCGTCCGATCCGTGGCTCATCATGTAGGCCAAGGCGCGGACGAACATGCCCATCTGGCCGTGGAAGGCGCACATACGCCCAAGCGCCCGCGCCGACCCGTTTTCGGCGTGTTCCAGCAGGCCGAACCCGTTCGCGCCATGGGTGAGCCAGGGGGTCGGGGCGAAGGGGGCGAGGGCGGCGCTCAACACCACCGGCCCGGCGCCCGGCCCGCCCCCGCCGTGGGGGGTGGAGAAGGTCTTGTGCAGATTGATGTGCATGGCGTCGACGCCCAGGTCTCCGGGCCGCACCCGCCCGACGATGGCGTTGAAGTTGGCCCCATCGCAGTAGAAATAGGCCCCCGCCTCGTGGGTCA